>NZ_RHQO01000010.1:0-117813 GCF_003935475.1 Pseudomonas sp. p99-361
GCTGATACCTCTCATCAATCCAGCGCCCAGGCGCCAGAGCGGGTGTAGGTTCGGGTTGGGTTTCGTGCGGGGAGAGCTGGCGCTGGTTGCCGGCCTGCAGCTGGCTGTCGGGGATGCAGCTGATGCCGACCCCATTGAGCAGGTAACAGGTGACGCCGCGCTTGCTGTCGTGCTGCACGTCGATGACGTTCTCGGTTGCGCTGGCACCGGTGGCCAGCAGCAGGAGGCAGAGGGCGAGGCGGGTCATCAATAGTCCTCCCAGTTGAGCTCTTTGATGAAGTCCCCACCAGAGCAAAGGTGCTTGTCCTCGATGGCTTCGACGCTTTTCAGATCCTCTAGCGCGGCCTTTGCACGTTCCATGGCAAGCTCTGCATGCCCCATCTGGCGCCGCTTGCGAATCTTGTAGGAGTGCAGGGCCTTCGCCTTGTCGGGGTATGCGTAGCGCCGACCATGTGATGCCTTGAGTACGCGCTTGATTCGACTGGTCTTCTCGCCTCTTTCGAGAGAGCGCCGGGCCCAGTGTTCTTCTCGCTCGTGGACAATCCAGTAGCAATGCTCAGACTCGCGCAGCACTACGAAGCGATGACACACGATCGTCACCCCGTCAGGGCTGATATCGTCGGCGTATCGGAAATGGTCCGGCCAAGCCGGTTGCTTTTCTGCAGGCATGACTTCGTCCTTGGCCGCCGTATCGCGGCAGTGAGTTGTACAAGTGGTTGGGTTCGGTACAAGAAAATCGGCCGATGGTCCGATTCAGTTCTCAAGCTGCGATACCGAGATTGCGTCTCGCCTCGCTTTGGCTATGGTGAGAGTTCACCTGTGGCATACAACTAAACTCGTAGGAGGTCGACATGAGGATTCGCGGTGAGGTTTTTTGGGGGTGGGCTGATCCAACGCTTCACCACCGTACTCACGACGAAACCCTCAGCGATGGAACGCATATTGATGTTCAGGTGCGACTGTCGCGGGGAGGTACGACGCAGATGTTCATCGGGGTTTATGCCCCTAGCGGTATGGCTATCCATGAGGAGGCCTTCGATTCGCGACCAGGGGAGTCGATGACTCGAGCTCTGGCCTGGGGGGTTGGTCGTGCTCGCCGTATTGCCTCTGATGGCCCTCCCGCCGCTGATCGAATCGCCGCCTCGAAATAATTGGGAGAGGGGTTACAGCTGGATGGAGTACAGATGTGCTCTTTCGGTCATGCGGCCTTCATCAAGGCCTCGATGACTCGCTGACCGGCCAGCGGTGGTACCGCATTGCCGGCCATGTGCATGGTCAGCCGGTGATTGTCCGGCCGTAGGGTGTCAGCTGGGAATGACATCGCGGCCAGGGCCTCGCTGGCGCTGAGCATCCGCATGCGGTCGCCGTCGACCAGAGCCCATCGGTCTAGGGTGGTAATGGTGCCGATCGGCCGGTTGATGTCGCGGCCGGTGGTGCCGGAGCCCTTGCCGTAGTAGGGCATGATGAAGCGATCTCCGAAGCGTTGGCGCCCGTTGCGCACTCGGTCGAGCGTGGCCTGGACCCGGCCTAGCTTCTCGATCTGTGACCAGCGCCCGGCGTCGAAGTCGAGGAAACTGGCGGCTGACACATGCCGTTCCTGCGGCAGCTGCAGCATCAGCGGGGCCTTGCTGCGCGTCAGGACCATGAACAGGCGCACCCGGTGCTGCGGCACACCGAGGTCAGCGCAGTCCACGATGTGCGGCGCTGCCTGATACCCCAGCGCCTGGATGGCTTGCAACCAAGCCGGGTAGAGCACCCAGTCGGTGAACTCCGGTACGTTCTCGATGATGGCTGCCTGCGGCCGGTGGAACTCAAGGGCCGCTACCGGCGCCCAGGCCGTCGAGCGCGATGCGTCATGCTCAGGGTTCCCCGATTTCTTCCCGCGGGCCTTGGCGTGCCCCTGGCAACACGGCGAAGCGAGCAGGATGTCGTGAGCAGGTACCTGCTCCCAGCGAGCCTGGTGCAGATCCTGGCAGACATGCTCGGTGTTGGGATGGTTGGCTGCATGCCATTTCACGGCATCTGGCCAGTGGTTTGCCGCCCAGAGAACCTGGACGCCTGCGGCGCGCGCGCCGGTGCTCCATCCGCCGAGGCCGGCGAACAGGTCGATTGCTGTGGTCATAGTGGTCTCGGTCGAGGATCAGTCGAACAGGTGCTCGCGGCGCCCGGTCTCGTGGTAATGCAGGTCCTGAATGGCCTGCTGCTGGTCGATGGTGAACATCGGGTTGCAGGTGGTGCAGTGGCCGGCGATCTTGATTGCCTGGAACGACAGCGTGATGGATGAATGGTCCCTGTAGCAGGATGGGCACTTGATCGAGTCGCTTTCGCAGCACAAGCGCGCTTCGTCCTCGCCGTCATGGATGGTCTTGCATACCGGGCATTCGAACATCTCCTCCACTTCTGGCTGGCAGCACTCCCGGGCTCCATCTTCATCGTCGTGGATGTCGCCACAGAAGCCGCACTTGTAGAGCGTCCTGATCTGAACCTTCATGGTGTCTCCAGGCAGGCGCCGCCCTCTCCGGGGAGGCGTTCATCGTTTGAGAGGGGAAGGCGCTGGCGGGCAGCGCCGGAGGGTCAGGCGGCGACAGCGTTCTCGAACTTGATCAGAAGGCTCCGGCTGTCGTTGGTGCAGCCATCTTCCTTGACCCGGTAGGTGGCTGGCTCGTAATCGTAGATTCCAGTGATTACGCCCTGCGTGATGCGAGTTCCAATAGGCAGCGGAGGTTGTGGGTTATGCTCTTCAGCCCATGCTTTCACGGCCTTACGCTCCGCCTGATCAACCAGGGCATCGACTTCATCCAGCGCTTCCATGTCATCCCTGGTGGTGTCCCAGTAGGCGTATTTGTCGAGCTCCTTCGCCAGTTCGAAGCCATCCATGTGGCGTCGGTAGTGCTGGGCGATCGTCTCGGCGTCGGCGCCGTCCAGCTTCTCTGCTACCACCTTGCAGGCTTCCAGGATCATTGCCTTGTCGGCTGTCGGGCGGGGCGGGATGTTCTGCATGCGGAATCTCCTGAGCATGCGCCGCCCTCCGTGCTGGTGGCGGCATGGTGGCAATTTGGTTTGGGATGGGGTATTACGGGTGACCGGCATGGGGCCGGGCCATGGAGGTGCTGGATTGAAGAGGTTTCTGGTATTGGCAGCGCTGCTGCTTCCGTTTGGAGCCCAAGCTGAATCTGTAGAGGACAAGTATCCAGGCGATTGGAACTGGGAATACAACACCGCAATCTCCTCGTCGTTGGCTCAAGCCAAGGTAAAAAGCTGCGGCATCATCAGATACAGAGTCAGCAGGGATAGCAGTAGCGAATTCCTGGTTTACTGCTCAAACGACAATGAGAACTGGAAGGCCTACCTAGTCTGGCCAAACATCAACAAAGTTCTTGGGCCATACCAGCCAGACCCCTCATTGCCATAGGCTGGATAACCTCATCCCCTGGATCCTGCTGAATCATCAGCATGCTCTTCCGGTCGAAGGCCATGGCCATGCGGGGCGATATGCTGATTTCATGCCGTGGCGGGGTGAGAAACTTCGCTGCGTGCAGCCTGCCCAGAGCGTGGATGCCGTGGATCAGCGCCTCGATCATCTGGCTGTAAGTGGCGTCCGCCCAGCCGCATATCGCTCGCAGGTGCTGGCCGGTTCGTTTCCTGGCTGACAGCCGCAGCGGTTCAGACCGCGCCACAGATCGGTGAGCTTCGATTTCGTGGCGCGTAATCCTGAATAATGCGTGATGCCCGAGCGCTTCGATGTGATGAATCATCAGCGTCATCGCCTCGCCCTGTTCCTCGATGCCGGCCCACTCCATCAGCTCCAGCAGGGCCTGTTTAGTCCCTGGTCGAACCTTCAAGCGCAGGTCTTCTTCCTGTAACCGTTCGGCTTTGGCGCGGCGCTTCTCGTCGCGTTCCCTGGGTGACATCGCCATACGGCGCCTCCATGATTCCGCTGGGCGGGATGTGTATGTGCAGCTGGCGGCGACGCTGCTGCGTGAGCTTCTGGATGCGTCTCATGGGTGGCACACCTCAATGGGCGTTTTCTTCGTCGAGCCAGACGGCATAACCACCAGTAGACGCTTGTTTCCTCGGTATACGCCCCAAGGCTGACCAGTGGATCTGGCCATGGCGGCCGCGTACTTCACGGCTGGCACAGGCTGAGACATGGTGGCGATCATGGCCTACCCCCGATTCCGCTGGAGCGGGAAGTCGATGTCGAACGCAGCGAGGATGCGGGCGAATCTGCAGTTTCCAATGCCTAGCTCCAGTGTCACGCCCCACCGGGACATGCCGGAATCACGCAGGGCTATGATCTTGTCGGCGAGGTCGCGATCTTCCTGACTCGGCTCGGCCTTTACCTTCTCCGGTCTGGTCGGTTTCGGCGGACTGAAGAACCTGAATCCTCCCCTCGCTGCGACACCCCATAGAGCGGTCTTGGTTTCTCCGAGGAGCTCAGCCACCTCGCCACAGGTCATGGTCTTGGCAAGCTCGGATACCTGTGCAGCGCGAGCCTTGGCACGTGTCTGTTGAGGGTGTTCCTTTGCGGGAGACGCCGGCTTAAGCCTCTTTGGTTTCGGCTCAGGATGCTTGCGCTGCGGTAGCGGGCGGTAGGTGAAGCCCTCCAGCACCACAAGCTGGCCGCCAGATGCGAAGAAGGCCGCTTTTGCGGCCTCCAGGTCGATTGATTGGTTCATGCTGCCTCCTTCATTCGCTCGCGCATCTCCTTTTCCAGGTCGCTGAGCTCTTCCAGAAACACCTTGATCTCTGACTCCATCTCGCGGATGCGCTTGAAGTCGCGCTCAAAGCGGTGGCAAACGTACTGAAGCGGTTCTGGCAAGCGGTCGTCGTAGCTGACGAAGTCTGCCCAGGCCCTGCCGGTGCAGGCCATCTGGGCCAGCATTTGCCACTCGTACTGCGGGTCGTGACGCTCAGATTGCATGGTGGCGATGTGGGTCGCAGTGTTTGGGCACTTGATCTCCAGCACGCCATCGTCGCCTACCAAACCATCCGGTGACGCACCAAAGCCAGCAATTGTCGGATGCATGACCAGGCCGGTTTCGACCACCATCAGGCCTTTGTCGGCCTCGTAGGCCATGCAGGCAAACGGCTCAAGCTCGACGCCGCGCTGCACGGCAGGCTTGTTGGACAGGTCAGGTCCGCTTTGCTGGCCGGTGAGGCGCTCGCACAGCAGCTCCATCATGTAGTTCTTGCGGGTCGCAGATGGCGCGCCACCTCGGCCGCTTGCCATAACGTCTTTCACCCGGCTGGCGGTCACACACCCAAGGCGTGCCGCGAACCATTCAGCGCTACGCTGCTCCATCTAACACCTCCTCAGATTCGCCTTCGATGGGCGCCGCCTCTGCCTTGATGGCGTCGGCGCGCTTGGTGACCTCGGCCTTGAAGCGAGCGTGTCCGGTTGCATCCTTTGCCTGCTTCATGGCTGCGGTTCCCTGCTGATACACATCGGTCAGTGCTTCTAGGCTGCCGGCCTTCTGTGCCAGTGCAATCCAGTTGTTCACCATCTCGGGGTCGGTGGGTGCCGAGCCAGCCAGGCTGGCCAGACCCTCACCACCGTCCGTGTTCAAATGGTGAATCGCCTGCTCCAGGCGCTCAGTCTTCGGCCAGTACTTGTAACCGCGCTTCACTACGGTCTTCTTGGCCATCTCGCCCGGGTCGGTGACCCATGGGCAGGATTTGTTCTTGCTGACCCAAGCCTTCCAAGCGCTGGACCTGTCCCGGATGGCGTTCACATCCTCTATGCTCATCGTTTCGGTCAGGTAGTCGCCGTCGGCTGTCTTGACCACCACGTACACGCCGATAACCTCGCCGCGATCCTTGGCGAACGGGTTGTAGGAATGGGTCGGCGGTTTGTCGAAGCCGTTCAGGCTGAAAGCGTCTGCGGCGTAGACCAGTTCAGCCTGGGCCCAGCGGATTGCGCCGGTCGACATGGCCAGGTCCATCAAGCCGATGTAGCTGATGTCCAAGCAGATGCGGCCGTCTCGAGGTACCAGGTAGGCCTGTTTCTTGGCCGGGTTCAGGCTGATGCCGATTGCGGCGATGTTGGTGATCGCGTTGGCCACCGACTGCCTGTTCTGCATTGCCACCTTGGTGGCGTACTCGCTCGAGGTGATCACCTGGATGGCGAATTCGGCCTCGCGCTCGAAGTTCAGCGAGCGGTCAGTCAGCACATTGGCGAACTGGTTCCGCTGCGCGTAAATGTCCTGCGAGATGATGGCTACTGCCTGGCTCATGGCGACCTCAGTAGGAAATGGCGATGTTCGGGATCTTGCGCTGGGCGATCAGGGTGACCGCTTGCTTGGCGCAAGCTTCTGGCATGCCCTCGGCCATGAAGGCTTCCAGGGCGGCGCGGTTGATGCTCGCCCGGTGCGCCTTGTCGGCCTCGCGTGCTTCTTGCTGGCGAAGGATCTCGGCGGCAGCGGCATCGGCCCGACGGCGTTCTTCCTGGCGGGCCTGCTCGGCTGCTTCCTCTTGCCGGCGTGCGGCGTCTTGGCGCTCCTGCTCCATCCGTTGCTCGGTGGCAACGCGGTCGGCTTCAGCCTGGATTCGGGCGCGCTCGGCTTGCTCGGCCTGCAACTTGAGCTGGAGGCGCTGATTCTCGGCTTCGCGCTCTTGCGCAGCGGCCTGGTCAAGCAGTTCCTGTTCACGACGGGCTGCCGCTTCGCGTTCTGCTTGTTGCTGCTGGGCCACGCGCTGCCGCTCGGCCTCGACCGCGGCCTCTTGTGCCAGCCTGATGCGGTCCTGCTCGGCGCGTTCTTCTGCTTCGCGGCGCAGGCGGGCTAGTTCGGCCTGTTCTGCTTCATACTTCTGCCGCGCGGCCAAAGCTTCACGCAGCGCAGCCAGCACCTGGTCTTTCACCTGGCCAGCCTCGGCGGCGAACTCTTCCCAGGAGTCGTCCAAAGCCACGCTTTCGACCCTGGCGATGCTGCTCAGCAGTTCCTCGGTGTTTAGGGAACCAAGATCTGAAGCTTCGGCGCGAAGGCCAAGCATCCGCATCTCATGCCCTTTAACTCGCTCGGCCTCGGCCTGCTCCCACTCGGTGAGTGGCCGGCGCGTCTCGTCCCGCAGCGCGTCCATTTTGGTCACGAACTCGCGCAGTTCAGCTTCGACCACCTTCGGCATTTCCTTGAGCCGGCGCAGGTAGTCGCGGCCGGGCTTCTCGACGGCCGTCTTCGACTTGCTGACCTTCGCGGCAAGGCTGGCGATGCGCTCACGGCCCTTGCGGGTGGTCAGATCGGGTACCTCACCTTCAACCTCGGCCTTCACCAGGTCGATAAATTGCTTCAGGCCGCCGGCCACGTAGATGGCCGGGGCGTTCTCCTCGCTGATCTCTTCGATCGCGATCAGTTTCTGTTCTGCGGACATTAGAAAACCTCGCGCCAGGCCGGCGCCGTCAGTTGAAAGGGGAAATGCCAGGTCACCCAGGCACGGAGGTACGCTCCAGGCCCTGGCTGCGGTGGATGGTTGCGCGCTCTCGCCGCTTACGCTCCGGGTAGGTCCGGTTATCCCCTAAGGGCCCGCCGGGCTCGGGTGCGTTGAATCAGGAAGTGATGTTGCCGGCCAGAGCGCTCAGGAGCAGCCAGCCGGTGCAGAAGGTGAGGGCGATGAAGCTGCCGCGCCAGGTGGCGATACGGCGTGCACGCTGGTAGATGGTCATGGCTTAGGATCCAGGGCCGCGATCGCCGACTTGCCGAGCGCTCTCAGCGAGCGGCGGAAGTTGCCGAGGTCGCGGCGCGCTTTCTTGCGCTCCCTGACGAAGTAAAATGCTCTGGTGCAGTGGACGCATCCTTGCTTGAGCAGATAATCCATCACTTCTTCGTCATTTAGACCTCGATCTTCATCTTGAGACCACTCTCGGAATGCATCCCACATATGCGTCTTTCGGCGATTTTTCTCGTCGTACAGGATGTTCCAGTGCTCTTCGCTGCCGTTCGGCCAAGGCAGATCGCCAAGCTCGGGGGATTCATTGACAGGCTTCGGACCAATCAACTCGTATCGGCTCTCGCATCGGCCAAGGTGAAGCCCGATCTCAGCCGTCAACGACTTGATCTGCTGCAAGGTTGATTCGTGGGCAGCCAAGGTGATGAGTATCGAGCGCTCCAGCTTCATGTCCGCACCTCGTAGGCCAGGGTGCACATGCCGCATAGGTAGGCCCGGCCCGACCAGGCTGCCGGGTTCTCGATGTGGGCCAGGCGCGCCTGGTTCATGGCGTCTTCCATGGTCAGGCCCTTGAACACCAGCAAGATTCGATCGTCTGGCACGGCCTGAGCGACCTCGGCCACCTGGTCGTCGATGATCGACGGGAAGATCGGCGTAGTCATGCAGCCTCCTTGCGCCGCTCGGCAATACGCCGGATGCGCTCGCAGTAGTGTTTGAACTCCTCAGCGTCGATGGCGAGGAGGGAGAAGTAGGCGACCACCAGGGTCTCGGCCTTGGCGTCCTCCACCAGGCCAGAGCCCGGCAGAAGCATCGTTTCGATAGCCGCGTTGATCGCGCTGACGGCGATGGTGTGAGGGCTCATTCCGCCCCCTCGGCCTGGGCCAGCACTCCTTCTTTGGCGAAGGGGGTGAGCAGCTGGCGGGCGATCTCTTCCAGCGCCGACTCAGGGTTGGCCACGCTCAGGATCTCGTCGGCTGCCGCTGCTGCATCGCTGGTTACCTTGCACCGCGCAGCCAGAACCAGGCGGCCCAGCACCGTGTTGCTGATATCCGGCTGGCCAAGCTGACCCATAACGAACTCATCCACCGCCTGGGCGAAGCGCTCATAGGTGACACCCTGCTTCGGGCGCATCCGGCGCTGAAACACTACGTCGCGGCGCGCCATCAGCTCAGCGATGCCGTCGTCGATCCAGCGCTCCTCCGGCGAGCTCTCACTCACCGCCGGCGGCATCCGGTTGTCGTACTCAAACTGTGCTGCTCGAAGTGCGCCCATGGTCGCCTCCAGGTGGTGGGTTACTTGATAACGATTGATGCCAGGTAGGCGCGCCATTCCTGAACGCGCTTTTCTGCCGCATCAAGCTCTGCGCCAAGGGCCTTGAGCGCGCCTAGGTGAATCATTTCTCGGCCTCGGATTAGCGTCCCTTGGTAGGTGCGGCTGTCGCACTCAGAAACCGCTACAGTCACGCCGTTTACTGTGACCGAGTAGCCACGCTGGCCGCAGTGATTGCGGACAGCGGCAAGTCGCTCTGCTGCGACCTTGTGAGCGGCTTCTGCTTTTTCGAGCCCCTGCGCGGCCTGAACAATTTCCTCCGTGTATTTGCTCATCTTGTGAACCTCGGTAGCCAACCGCATTGGCCAGGCGTCAGGCGCGGGTGACCAAACCCACCATGAAGGGTGGCCTGGTGCCTGCCAATGCGGTCGAATGTTGGGGAGGGGATAGGAAAGAAACCCGGTCTTGCCGAATGTGGGATGAATCAGAAGAGGAGCCGGCGGTAGAGGCCTACTCTGAGCCGCCGGCAATAAGAATTTTCACTCTACGATGCAGGTCCAGCGGTGGTTATGTCGGTACGGCGCTCTGGTAAATGCGACGTCTGAAACTAGGAACATACCGCGCTTCTGGAGCGCTTCGGTAAGTTGAGCGAGTGTCTCTGCTTCGATAGTCATTGCTGTTACCTCGTCAGATTTACTGCGTTCATAAATCCTGACCCAGTAGGCAACTGTCGGATTCAATATTTTTGACTCACTTGCCTTCGCGACGCCGCGTGAGCAATCGATTTCCCGTCTGGCCCTGTCGCCAAGGCCAGCCAGTGAAATCTGTGTTTCCTCGCTGCTCGCACTGTGCCAGGCACCGACGCCCGTTCTGAGGGCATCCCGGCAGGGAGCGGTTGCAGCGCAACCCTTGGCCCGCTTGACGCTTTCAGTGAGGGAGCGCGCCGCATGGCTTCGAGCTGGCCAGTTCCAGAGCTGGCATGGGGATCGAATTTATTGCTCGCGCTGTGCCGTTGCCGGGATCGATCCGCGAGGTTCCCATCAATGTGAAAGAGCGGTGAGGCTTGAGGGCCTCCCGAGGGGCTGTGTAGCGCCTCGATGGAATGAAAGATAAGCCAATGCCTAATTCTTGTAAATAGGTAATGCCTAACTTTTTTCATGAGTGCCTAATCCGCTCTCCGGGCTTGCATCGTTCGATGGCTCGGGTAAGCTCTGCCTAATACTGGATGTATGTACAGTTAACGGAGGAAGGTATGGGCAAGCAGAAGAAGTCGACCCCACAAGCGCGCCAAGAGATGACAGCCCTTGAGCGGCTGGGCCTGCGGGTGTCGTCGATGATCAATCACCCGATCGCGCAGTCGCAGCGCTGGGTGACAATCCATCGCCTGGACACGGATGGAGACATGGAGTGGGAGGAGGTGATGGGACTGCTGGCCGAGACGCCGGAGCTGGACCTGACGTTCAACGACGACGAGAGCGTGACGGTTCGCTGGGAGCCGCAGAGCGCCGAGGATCGCGACGACCTAGTCGTTGAAAAGGATTGGGAGGAGGAGAGGATTGAGGAGGAGGCGCCTTTCTGATACCCAAAGAAAAGCCCGCCGAAGCGGGCTCCTTAACTTATTAGTGTAAAAGTCTATTATGGCCTGCTAGCGAAGAAATCATATCAAAATAACGAGCTGAGTCTTTGGCATTAGCTAGATTGAAGAGTTCATCGCTATAGTCGCTCGCCATGTTAAGGTGTGAAGTGATTTCTTTTTCGATAGTACTGGTCGCGGTGTAAACAAAGTAGCTCCCAGTGTTTTCTCCGAGAGCCTTTCGGCCTTCCATGAAGGTCATAACTTTCATAGAGGTCTCTTTTAGTTTGGAGTTAAGATCGTTCACGTTGAAATCTATAGCTTCAGTTATATGAAACTTCCCATTCTTTAAAATGAAGTCTGCGTGAAATCCACTTTTTTCATTAAGAGGGTAATTGTATACTACTTTGTGTCTGCTAAGGTCATCGGTGTTTTTTGCAAGCAGATCCATCGATTCAAACTTGTCTTTCAAGTGGCTCAAGATGCGCGGGGTGCGAACCGTTTTCTCTTTGGTAGAGTGTGGCTTAATAAGAAGATTGAACAGGTTTCTAACCCGCTGTTCGTATTGATTGTCGTCGTCAATTACGAACTCGCCAGGATCAGATAAGTAGCTAGGCGAACGGAAAGCTCTCAATATAGAAAGCGATCGCTCTACCGAGCCGGCAAGCTCGGAAACTTCTTCTATTGAGTGTTTCAGATTCTCAATATCATCCATGCTAGAGCTACCGTCGAGCATCCGAAGCTTGGCGGAAGCATTTATTACGCGGACGTCGAGTTTATCTGGTAAAAACACTACTAAGCCAATATTGATGACCTCGCCGCGCTTAGGATCTGGCATGTACTTTATTATTGAGTACTTAAAGTGTTTCATCAGATCCTCCTTTTGATAGTATTGATCCTATCGATCCTGGCTTGTGACTTCCACCAGTCAGTATAGCTTTTTTTCTCAGCCTTTGTCAGCCATCCAGCCGGCATGTTTTCTAGGATCTCTTCCACATCCTCAACAGATATTGCGGCAAGTTGATCCAAGCAAGCAATCGCTTCGGTGCGGTCATAATTCATGGTTAAGTTAATAAGCATGAACGAGTCTTGAGTGTTGCAGTCTGGGTGAAGCGCATCATAACAGTCATGGCCGGTTTCAAAGCAGGCCCTGCTGAAATCAAATGCCAGGGCGATAAAGTTGTTGTCAAAGCTCTGCCTCCACAGGTAGTTACCCCAGTGGCGGTCTTCATTGTTTACAAAAATATCAAAAGCATATAGCCGGCTAAGGAAGGTCTTGAGGTTATTAACCTTGATTTTGGCCTTAAGAATCTGCATAACATCATGCATGTCAGATAGTTTTTTTACGCCGCCTTCCCAGAGTGATCCGAACCCAAGCGTTCCGTCAGATAATCTGATGAAAGCGTAATTTGGGGTGGGGATTGTCACCCGGTAAGCCAACTCGTAGCATACAAGCTCGCTTGCGGGGACCTTCCCTTTACCATCGGTGGGCTTTTTAACCGCATAGTCCTTCCCGTCACGCGCATTAACGATCAGCTGAAGGTCCGCAGAACCTTGATTATTAGGGTATTCCGTTAGGATATCCACAGGGAAAAGACGCTTTTGATAACCCCCAACATGCCTAGCGGGTGAAGGATTTATCACTTTTGCTGGGTCTTTTTCTTTGGTCATCACGCTTCCCTTCCCTTGAGTAAAATATCTCTTATTAAGCTGAATTCTGTTTTATTAACTGCTCAGACCAAATGCGCATTCCACACCAGTAGCACTCGAGCCTGGATGTAGGTCATGTCCCGGCGGATCAGCCGATCCTTGTGCCGCGGGTTGTCCGAAATCATCTCGAAGTGCTCCTCATCAGCCACCTGCAGGCGCTTGATGTAGAGCAGGTCATCCCAGACGAAGAGGTACACCCCATCGCCCACGAAGTCGCGGACGTTGATGTTCACGATCAGCGGGTCCCGATGCTTGATGGTGGGCTCCATCGACTGACCCCAGCCGGTGACCACTTTCAGGTGGTAGTGCTCCTCAAACTCGACGCCGATTTCCCGCAGGTGACTGGGGCTGACGCGAATGTCCTTGAGCATTTCCGGGTAGTCGTGGGGGAGTTGGCCGCCACCCATTGCAGCGCGGATATCGTAGTGAGCGATCCGGACTTCGTCCCCGACCAGGCCAGGCCGGGTGAAATCTACGGTAATTACATTTCCCTCATCGGTCGCTTCGGCGGCTGCAATCAACTGCGCGCGCGCCGAATCCGACAAGTTCTTGCCTTGCTTCGCGAGCATGGCGCGAACCATGTCGGCAGCTGAGGTTGGCGCCGGCTCTGCGACAGGTTCCGAAGTGACATCCTGGATGCTCTCGTAGGAGAAACCTGGGCGAAGCCCCCAGTGCTCAGGGCCCACCACATCAGAAAAGTAAGCGATCACGTCCATCAGCTTGGACTTGTCGATCCGGCCGTTTTTCACCCAGCCCTGTACCGACGGAGGCTTCACCTGGAAGTCGTCTGCAAGCTGTTTCTTAGATACGCCCTTGGCGATCCGCGCAGCATCAATGGCTGCACCTAATTCTGGTCCGGTAAGCATTGCCTAATTAGGCCTATCGCCAGCGCGATTAGGCAATGGCTTGTACGAAATAAGGTAATGCCTTATATTCATCGGTAAATCTCCAGGAGAGAACTCATGAAATCAGCAGAAGCAGCCAAAGAAGCATCCCGCGTGCTGGGCAGCCAGGCGGAATTGGCGCGCCGGCTGAATGTGGCGGCACCCACCGTCAACCAATGGTGTTCAGGAGAGCGCATGGTCCCAGCCAAGCGCGCACTACAGATTGAGGCGCTTACGAATGGTGCTGTGAATCGTGCCGATCTGTGTCCTTCGTTCCCATGGAGCCAGATCGACAGCAACCCGACCCACGCGCTTTCCGCCGCTTAACCACTTTCAACCACAAAGGAACCCACCGTGTCGTACTTCGACCCCGACCACCTGCACAACAAGCCCACCAAGGTTCGCTTGGATGAGGCTGCCGACGATCTGCTGTCGGCGATGGCTCGCTTCAAGCGCACGCAGAAGGCAGTGCTCGCCAGGGAAATTCTGGAGCGCGGTCTCGACCAGATGATGCAAGAGCTTAACGCGAAGACTGACGTGGCCTGAAGTGGCCGAGGAGGCCCTGTGCCAGAAAGCAAAGAGCTGGAGATCCAGCTCGACGGGAAGGGCAATTCGGATCTGGCGTATCTCGCCAGGCAGAAGGGCTTAACCCCTGAGCAACTGGCGGCACAAATCATCAACGAGGCTCTCAACCGGATGACGAGAACAGAGCCTGGCCGAAGCAATGTTCGGTCGTTTCGCAAGGGCTAATAAGCCCCTGAGGGACTCATGAGGAACTGCCGTTGAAAACACCAAAACCCAAACCGCGGACGCAAAAAAGCCGGTGGCTAGACCGGCTTCTTGTACTGCATTCGTAACGCTTGTGTGAGGTCATCATATATGCATCAGACCATCCAAAGCAATACCGCAGCCCTCGCGCCACAAAATGCGAACCACGATTTCGTGGCGCGCACGATGTCGTCGCGTGAGATAGCCAGCTTGACTGGCAAGCGTCACGCCAACGTGAAGCGCGACATTGCGGCCATGCTGGCCGAACTGAAAGCAGATGTACTCAGTTTTGAGCACATCTACTTGGACGGGCAGAACCGCGAGCAGGTCGAGTATTTGCTTGATCGGGAGCACACCGACTGTCTCCTGACCGGCTACAGCGCCGTCCTGCGCATGAAGGTAATTCGCCGCTGGCGTGAGCTGGAAGGCCAGTCCGAGGCGCGCCAGGCCGTGATGGCCAATGGCACCAAGGTGATAGGCGAGATCGCCATCATGGAGTGCTTCACGCGCCTGCTGAAGCCAGCCGCATCCTGCCAGGTGCAGATGCTCGCCAAGATCGCCGAGAGCAACGGCCTCGACCCGAAGTTCCTGCCCAGCTATGCAGTGGATGCGCCTGCTGACGCGGCTGGCGGAAGCTCTTTGCCAACCAAAGCGCTGACCGCCCTGCTCAAGGACAACGGTATCCGCATGTCGCCCGCGTCGTTCAACAAGGCGCTGCAGCAAGCCGGGGTGCTCAAGGTCATGCAGCGCAAGAACTCGAAGCAGGAGGTGGTCACCTTCTGGGCGATCACCGAGAAGGGTTTGCGCTACGGCAAGAACCTGACCAGCCCACAATGTCCTCGCGAAACGCAGCCTCACTGGTATGTGGATCGCTTCCCTGAGCTGGCCGAGATGGTCGGGAAGGGGCGGCCATGAAGTACGTGACCCTTGTTGTAGAAGACGCTGCCGAGCCGATCCACCTGGGCATGGCGCTGGCTGGAGGCCGCGTTACTGCGGCTGGCACCGGTGACTATTCCCTGTATTGCGACCTTATGGAAGCCGCCAAGGAGCTAGTTTTGCTGCTTGAGGGAGGAATCCCACCGGGGCACGACTCTTTGGACGCTGCCGCGCGCACCGCCCGCGAGATCATCACCAGGCTGGACGATGCTGGGGATGGCGTCCATTCGGAGCACGAAGCCCTGCGCGCTGACGCCAGGCGCTATCGGTACATGCGCGACTTTCCATACAACAACTTAGCCCGGGCGGTGGGGATCACTGACGGCCGACATTTCTGGCTTCAGTACGCTGCTGCCGACCAAGCAATTGATAAGGCGATGGCTGATGACGCCGAGCTTCTTGCATGCATGGCCAGGGAGCATGACCAATGAGCATGGAGCTGATGGTCAAGGCCATGAAAACCAAGGTCGGCAACCCGCTGCGCAAGCTCGTGCTCATCAAGCTGGCCGACAACGCCAACGACATGGGCGAGTGCTGGCCGTCGTATCAGCACGTTGCCGACCAGTGCGAGATCAGCAAGCGCTCTGTGATGAACCACATCAACACCCTGTGCGGTGCCGGCCTTCTGCGCAAAGAGATCCGTAAGGGCGGCCCAAAGGGTAACTCTTCGAACGTCTACTACCTCACCTTGAGTGGTGCAGCAGATTCACTAGGGGTAGTGCAGCAGATTCACCAGGGTAGTGCAGCAGGTTCACCCCCTAGTGCAGCAGATTCACTAGGGGGTAGTGCAGGAGCTGCACCCAGAACCAGTCACTCTTTTGAATCAGTAACGGAACCAGTCATTGAACCAGTTGCGACCCAGGCTGAAGCCGTGGTCGCGGAGGGTATCGTGGTTCCGTTTACGGCTCAGCAGCCGCGCTGCGAGATCCCGGCAGATATGCCAGGGCCGAAGAACCAGTCCTGCAAAACCTTCAAGGCCTGGGCGAACTACGCCATGGCCTACCGCAAGCGCTACCACGCGTGGCCGGTATGGAACGCCAAGGCCGGCGGCCAGGTTGGCCAGCTGATCAGCCGTCTCGGCATCGATGTCGCCCACCATGTGGCCGCGTACTTCCTGACGATCAACGACGCTCGCTTGATCAACGGCTGCCATAACCTGGGCGACCTGCTGGCCAAGGCCGAGGCATACCACACCCAGTGGGTGACCAACCGCCAGATGAACGCCACGACTGCCCGGCAGCAAGAGCAGACTCAGGCGAACATAAACGCGGCGCAGGAAGCGGCGGACGCAATCCGGAACCGCCAGGGGGGTAAGCGCAATGCTTTCCTCTGACCAACAAGCCGAACTGGCCGTGGCCATCTGTGCAACTGCCGAGGCAATGGGCCAGGCAATCAGCGCTGGAGGCGCTGAGCTCATCGCTGAGGACCTTTCGGCTTATGAGCCTGGCGTGATCATCGGCGCACTACGCGCGTGCCGTAGAGAGCCTGCTGGGCGCCTTTCGCTCGGCATGGTTCTCAAGCACATCCACGCGGCTGATAGCCGTCCCGGCAAGGATGAGGCGTGGTCGATCGCGCTGGCGGCCAGTGACGAGCATGAAACCGTCGTGCTCACCACTGAAATCCGCCAGGCCATGATCGCCTCAGAGCCAATCCTTGAGGCCGGCGACAAGATCGGCGCCCGTATGGCCTTCATGAGCGCCTACGAGCGCCTGGTCAGCTTCGCCCGCGCCGAGGATCAGCCGGCCAAGTGGGAAGTGTCGCTGGGTTACGACGCTGGGTGCCGTGTGGTTGCCATCGAGTCCGCCGTTCTTGCCCAGCTCATCACCCAAGAGACCGGCGCCAAGTACCTAGCCGATCTGCGCATTGCGCCGACCACCCAAGACGGCGAAGCCATTGCGGGCCTGCTGACAGGTGCAGTTCGCCCGCAGGCCAGCGAGAAGACGCGGGAAAAGCTCGCCGAGGTGCGCTGCATCCTCAAGGCCGCCAAGGCCAAGAAAGACCGCGAGCGCGCCAAGGAAGACCAGCGCCGCCGCATCGAAACCTACCTGCGCAAGCGGCAAGCACGCGCCGCAGTCGCTCAGTTGAACATCAAGCGCGCCGGGCAGCCGGCCGGGGAGGGGGTGTGAGCCTATTCCAGTGCTACGAATGTGGCTGCCGAGAGAACACGGCCACCAGTAATTTTTGGGTTCGCATGGAGGGGCAGTGGCGCGGGCTGCCAAGCCAGCCTTGGATGCTGTGCTCCGCATGCGATCCGTGCATCCACGAATGGCACGGCCAGTTCGAGCGTCTGTACCTGCCCAAGGGTGAGTTCCGCACAGACGGCCAGGGAAACCTTGAGCACATCGCCACCGGGAAATCGGTATCGGAATTTCTGGCCGGGGAGAAGCACTGATGGACACCAACAAGATGCGCGAGCAGTTCGAAGCGGCATATGCAGCAAAGAGCACGGCCCGGAATGGCCGCTTCTACCCGGGAGTGCTTACACGCTGCGATGACGGCGAATACGTGATCCCATCCGTTCAATCTGCATGGTGGGCCTGGCAGGCCTCCCGCGAGGCCGTGGTGGTGGAGCTGCCGAATCGATCAGCTGAGGCCTACCGCGAGGAGTTCGACGACGTGGAAGGCGGCAGCTTCAACGAGGCGGCCTACATCCGCGACGTGCGCAAGGCGATTGAGGCCCAGGGCCTGAAGGTGGCGCCATGACCGAGAAGATAAGCGTCAACAGCCAGGCCAAGCTATCCGAGGCCGTGACCATGCTCACTCGGATGTTCCGCGACAAGAAGTTCGTCGTGGTGAGCATGCGCCCTGGCAAGGACCGCACCCTGGACCAGAACGCTCTGTGGTTCGCCATGTACGACCGGATCGCCAAGAGCACCGAGATGGGCGGCATCGAGGATGTGCGCAGGTACTGCAAGCTGCACTTCGGAGTGCCTATCATGCGCGCCGGCTGCGACGAGTTCCGCACTGGCTGGGCCGAGTCGTTCATCCACCTGCCGTATGAGGTGAAGCTTCGCCTGATGGGGCCGTGCGCGATGTTCGGGCCGGATGGTTTCCCGGTGACTCGGCTGTTCGACCGGGCCCAGGGGGGCCAGTACACCGACAGAATCGTGGACGAGTTCGCGCCGCAGGGTGTGGTGTTCAGTGATCTGTTGAGTGAGGAGGCTGCATGAGCCATCAATTCAAGCCGGGCGACCTGGCGCTGATCGTGGGTGCTCACCGCTTCACTGAGAACATAGGCAAAGCGTGCGAGCTCGTAGAGTTCCTGACGCCGGGCCAGGTGAGCGCTTGGCGAGATCCGGCAGACGGGCGCCCTGTAAGCAATGCGTCTGGTCGCGAATGCTGGCTCGTCGTCGGCGATGGTCTGGTCTCCAGCATCCAGGATACCTATGGTGCGTGCCTTTCGATGCCGGCGCACCTGATGCCCTTGCGCGGCGACTTCGTGCCCGGGCAGCAGAAAGCAAAGGAGGCCGAGCCATGCGCGTAGTCAGCAAGAAGGTGCGCGAGAGCGCCCGGGGCCAGGACTGCACAGTCCGCCTCCCTGGCACCTGCAACTTCAACCCCGAGACCACCGTGCTGGCGCACCTGCCATGCGGCCAGAAAGGCATGGGCATGAAGGGCTTCGACACCGTGGCGGTCTACGCCTGCTCGGCCTGCCATGACGTGCTGGATGGGCGCGGGCGGGGTGAGGTGGATTGGTCGGACATGCCAAGGGCCATCGCGGAGACGCATGAGGCCCTGATCAGCGCCGGGCTGATGACAGTCAAGGGGGCGGCATGAACGAACTGACGCTCCCATGGCCGCCGGCCGCATGCAGCCCCAACGCCCGGGTGCACTGGTCGAAGAAGAGCAGGGCGGCCAAGGCCTACCGTGCGGCGTGCCATGTGCTCGCCAAGCAGGCCGGCCTGCAATCGCTCGTGGGCCAGGCCCTGCTGGTGGTCGAGTTCGTGCCGCCCGACCGCCGCCGGCGCGACGACGACAACCTGCTGGCGATGTTCAAGGCTGGCCGTGACGGCCTGGCGGACGCACTGGGCATCGACGACAACGTATTCGCTACCCAGATCAGGGTTAGCAAGGAAACGACCAAGGGCGGCGCTGTGCGCGTCCACATCAAGCCAATGGGGGCAGCAGCATGATCTGGACCATCACAGACACGGCCGGCGTGCTGCTCCTCGCTATGGCCATCGTTTCGGCCTGGTGCGCTATGCGCGCCAACAGTATTCAAACCCGCCGCAAGAAGGAGAACGGCCCATGCAACTGAACAGCGCACGGCAGGCGTGGCATGACTGCCTCTACACGGCATGGGATAGCCAAGGTGCATTCATCGAGCAACTCGGCCTGCTGGGGGCGATGGTGCAAACCACGGAACGACAGCGCCACGCCGGCCATGCCGCACACCAGGTCATCGCCGGCCAGGTGCAGTCGGCGATCGGCAAGCTAACCGCGCACGTGAAGGCCTTCGGCAACTTCATGTACTCACCGCGGCTCGACGTCGACACCAAGGAGACGGCCGAGGAATCGGTTTTCATCATGGTGACGCAGCGCTCTCCGCGCATGACCGCCGCCAAGCGCGAAAAACTCGAGTACGTGGTAAAGGGCGTCATGGCCAGGTACCGGTACATGCACCAGGGCGGGCAGTCGGCCAATGATGACCCGCTGGAGTCGCCTGAGGGCTTCCGTGCCTGGCTGGATGCCCACTATGGGGTAAGGCTGGAATCGGTCCGCTGGGAGCGAGAGTGGGGCGGATATGTGCGCCTTGCGTTCGAGTGCTGCGAGGATCTGGACAAGGAAGCACTGAGTCCGGTGGCAGCCGCAATTTACGAAATGCGCAGGGCCGCTTGAGGCCCTATTGCGTTCCCGCTCGGCTGGTGGCATGATTTCGCCATCCTGATAATTTTGCCTCCGGCAAAAACTCAAATTAACCCGGCCATTGCGCCGGGTTTTTTATTGCCCGAAGAGGCCCTCAAGAGGCCCGACGCCACCTCTGGCGAGGTCAGATTTTTTTTGTGTAGCACGGAACGTTTTGATGGCGCTATGATTCTGATAGGTTGCTAACTAAACAAACATGGAAGACCGTGATTATGAAAACAGTTCTAGCTGCTGCAGCACTGTCCCTTTTTGCTGCGTCTGCCGGAGCAGCTGAGCTTTCCGGTGCGCTGGGTGCGACAAGTCAAGGCGGCATTACGGCGCGTGCAGGCGTTGGCTTTAACTGGGACAAAAGCTGGTTTGAATCCAGTACTGGCCGTCTAACCGGTTACTGGGATGCTGGGTATACCTATTGGGAAGCAGGAGATGCTTCCGGTGGCGCTCACTCGCTGTCCTTTGCGCCAGTTTTCGTTTACGAGTTCGGCAGCGGTAACGTGAAGCCATTCGTTGAGGCTGGCATCGGCCTGGCGGTCTTCTCTGGTACGTCCGCAGGTGACCAGGACTTTGGTTCGGCCTTCAACTTCGAAGACCGCATCGGTGCGGGCTTGAAGATCGGCGAGACGCAGAAGGTTGGCATCCGAGCGATTCACTACTCCAACGCTGGCATTAAGCAGCCCAACGACGGTATCGAGTCGTACTCGCTGTTCTACAGCCACCAGATTTAAAAAAGCACGATCCCTCTTTGCCCGCCCTGTGCGGGCTTTTTTATGCGGATGACACGCTCAGGCAGCTGGGCTAAGTCGGTAGTGGCGTCGATCAAAGCCGTGCGCTCCCTGATCGACTACGCGATGAGAGTCTGGGGTACGTGACCCAGCGAGCCAGACCAGCAAGCCGGGTACGCACCGGCCCTCCGCACCCATTCTGAGCCTCGGTACATGCCGGGGCTTTTTCGTATCTGGAGCATGCAAATGTCCGAAACCAACGAAACCCTCGCGTCATTGCGCTCCAGCATCGAAGCGCTGCACAGTTTTGGCGTCACTCTGCAGATGATGGTCTCGAGCAAAGCAGAAGCCTCTTTCGTTTCAGAGCTTGCATCCCGCGTCACTGCCTGCGAGGGCCGGGTCGCCGCATGCGGAGGCCAGGTTGCGGCCCAGGGCGCGCCGATTGCTGCACTGGGTCATGCTGTGGCATCGCCTGGAAATAAGGCGGATAGCACCGCGACCGAGATGCTCACCAGCCGAGTAACCGGCCAGAGCGACCACAGCGGCTACGTCACGGGCGAGAAGCCAGCCCGACAAGCCATGGAGGAAGTGGTTTCCCGCGCCGAGGCCGATCTGGCGCTGGCTAAGCGTATCGGGTCCTACGAATGCAAGCTTTCTGCCGGCACCGTGAAAGTCACCTTGGCCGCTGACGTGCCCAGCGACGAACAGATTAAAGGCGAAGCCTTATTTGTCGTAATCGACGGCCAAGTCTTCATCAACAACGCGACCCTCAAGGATTCCGCCATCGACCCGGCCCGCATCAAGGTCGAGAGTGACAAGGCCAGGAGCGATCATCCAGTTCTCGAAGGCTACAGGGTGAAGTTGGCCGTGAACGAGCAAGGCCAATACTACGTTGCCGGTGTTGGGATAGGCGTGAGCCCTGTCACCAGCGGTCTCAAGCTCGGGCCCTGCTTGGAAGAGGACGTTCGCCGCTTGCTCCGAGAGGAGTTGAAACCGGGCGGTATCCTGCATCGCTACTGAATACAGCCCGCCGAGTGCGGGTTTCTTTTTTCTATGGAGCACCCTATGGCCGAACCGAGTACCGGCGCCCTTGCAGTGACCGGCGTACTTGCCAGCGTCGGCCTGGGTGCTTTCTTCCCTGAACTGGACCTAGCCACCCTGGTGGGCGCGTTCGGCGGGGCTTTCTTCTACGTCGTGTACGCCAAGGACATCGGCATGCTTCGCCGCATCGGCTACCTGCTGGCCGGCTGGATCGGTGGCTACCTTGGTGCTGCTGAGATGCTGGGCAGGGCCTGGACGCAAACCGCAGGCTTCAGCGCCTTCGTGTGCGGCGTGCTCTGCGTCGTCACGTTCTCTGGCTTGCTGGAGTGGATGCAGACCGGGCAGATGCCCCGGTGGCTGCAATGGGTCTTCCGCCTGCGAGCCAGGAAGGAGGGTTGAATGGTTGCCGTTATCCAGGCCGCACTGTGCGCCGTCATCTTCGTGATGATCGGCTTGCGCTACCGGCCATACCCCGATGCCCGCTACAAGCTGGGCGTATCCCTGATGGCCTGGGCTGCCTGCGCGGTGACCGGCATGCAGTGTGTCAGCCTCATCGGCCGCATGGTGCTCCATGACGAGTTCGCTGATGTGTCGTGGTTCAACACTGCGTTCTATCTTCTGGCCGCCATTCTGGTGTGTCGGGCCAAGGGGAACGTGGCCAAGATCGTGCGCGTTGACTGACCCGCGCCACAAATTCGAGATTCGCCGTTTCGAGGCGCGAGGAATGGCCAATGGCTTCGGTAACTGCTCATGTCGTCTGCCGCCAGCGGTGGTGGCTGACATACTACTTGGCCGGTGTTCTGGCCCTGGCACAGCTGACCCGTCGTGAGCCATGCCTGGAGCGTGTCAGCTACTGGGTGGGCCGCGGCATCGAGATCGAGGTTCACCCTGAATGACCACCATCGCCTACAAGGACGGCGTAATCGCCTACGACTCCCGAGTCACCCGAGGCGACCTCATCACCGACGATGATTGCGACAAGTGCATTGAGCGCGATGGCGTGAAGTTCTTCCTGACAGGCGCCGTCTGTGACTATGACGCTCTGGTGGGGGCCTATTTCGGCACATCCCCATCGGGGAAGGTCGACGCTTCTGCAATCGTCCTTCACGACGGCAATCTGATGATGGTTGCCGTAGACGACGATACCGGCCTGTGGAAGTCGCCACTCAAGGCAGACCGGCCGTACGCCATTGGCAGCGGAACGCCATACGCATTCGCTGCGATGGACATGGGCGCATCTGCCGAGAAGGCCGTCGAGATGGCGGCAAGGCGCGATACAAGCACTGGTGGCAAGGTCCGCACGCTTCGTATCGACCGAGATCAATAAGGATTCGACATGAGTACCAAGCAACCCGACTGGGAGGCGATCGAACGAGCCTACCGGGCCGGCGTGCTTTCCGTGCGAGAGATCGCAGCCGCCCACGAGGTTTCCCATACCGCCATCAACAAGCGCGCCAAGCGCGATGGCTGGGACCGAGACCTGAAGGCGAAGATCAAGGCCAAGGCCGATGCACTGGTTTCCAGGCGAGAGGTTTCCACAGAGGTTTCCAGCAAACAGGCGGAAACCGAAAGGGAGATCATCGAGCTCAATGCTGAGGTCATCGCCAACATCAGGATGGCGCACCGGGGTGATATTTCCCGGAGCCGCCGGCTGACAAACAAGCTGCTGGATGAGCTGGAATCGCTGACGGATGAGCAGGGCACCATCAAGGAACTGATCGATCAGCTGAAGGATGGCGACCACGAAGACGGCGAGGCGATGGCCGATGTGCTGGCTCTGGCCAAGAAGATGAGCGCGCTGCCTGCCCGGACCAAGACCATGAAGGAATTGGCCGAGACGCTGAAGACGCTTGTTGCCCTGGAGCGCCAGGCTTATGACCTCGACGTCAAACAGGGTGGTAGCGAGGAAGACACTCTATCCAAGCTGATGGATGAACTATCGAAGGACGCCTGACCATGAAGCCCGAGCACCTGAAACTGCTCCGGGACCGGTTCTGGCGGCTGAACAACCTGTATTTCATCACGGACAAGCAGGGCAAGAAGGTCCGCTTCCGCATGACGCAGGAGCAGATCGATTACTTCCAGGGGATGCACACCCGTAACATCATCCTCAAGGCCAGGCAGCTGGGCTTCACGACCCTGGTCTGCATCGTCCAGCTGGATGCCGCGCTGTTTGAGGCTGCCAAGTGCGCCCTGATCGCCCACACACTGAACGACGCCAAGCGGCTATTCCGAGAGAAGGTCAAGTATGCGTATGACAACCTTCCCAAGGAGATACGCGCTGCTAACCCTGCTCGCAACGATGCTGCTGGCGAGCTTGTGTTCAGCAAAGGCGGATCGCTCTACGTGTCCACATCCTTTCGGGGCGGGACTCTACGGTATCTGCACGTATCCGAGTTCGGGAAGATCTGTGCCAAGTTTCCGCACAAAGCCCGAGAGATCGTCACCGGCGCCTTTGAGGCTGTCGCCGCAGAGTGTTTCGTTACGATCGAGTCGACGGCGGAGGGGCGGGCTGGCTATTTCTTCGATTACTCGCAGAGCGCAGAGAAGCAGCAGCTGGCTGGTGTGCCCCTGGGCCTGCTGGACTGGAAGTTCTTCTTCTTCAGCTGGTGGCGGAACCCGCTCTACTGGCTTGACCCGACCGACGTCCTGATCTCGGACCGCTTGACCAAGTACTTCGACGACCTGGCCGCCAAGCACGGCATCGTCACCAACCCCGGCCAACGCGCCTGGTACACCGCCAAGGAAAAGACCCTCGGCGACGACATGAAGCGGGAATACCCGTCGATCCCTGCCGAGGCATTCCAGCAGACGATCGAGGGCGCTTACTACGCCAAGCAGTTCACCAAGCTCTACGCCGCCCAGCGCATCGGGAAGCTTCCGGACAACAGCCACCTGCCGGTGCACACGTTCTGGGACATCGGTGTGGGCGACTCCACGGCCATCTGGTTCGTCCGGATCGTCGGCGAGGAGTATCACATCGTCGATTTCTACCAGAACAGCGGCGAAGGCCTGCGGCACTACATGAAGGTGCTAAAGGATCGCGGCTACGAATACGGCGAGCACTGGGGACCGCACGACATCGACAACCGGGAATTCGGTAGCGACGGCAAGACTCGGCGTGAACTCGCTCGAGAGGGCTACGAGATCGACGGCGAGAAGTATCGAATGACCTTCCAAGTCGTTCCGAAGCTCGGCGTTGACGAAGGTATCGAGCAGGCGCGCGAGATCCTGCCCAACTGTGCTTTCGATGAGGCCAAGTGCAGTGAGGGCATCACCGCGCTGGAGAGCTATCGCAAGGAGTGGGACGACAAGCGCGGGTGCTGGAAGGACAAGCCGCTTCATGACTGGTCCTCGCACCCGGCTGACGGGTTCCGCTATTTCGCCGTTGCCATGGCGCGACGTAAACGCACAGGCGGTGTCCGCCGCATCGGAGGTTTGGCGTAATGCCTGTTCAATCCACCAACCCTGACTACGACGCTCACATCGAAGAGTGGCGGATGATGGACGACGCCCTGGAGGGCGAGGGCGCTATCAAGCGCAGCCCGCGCAATCTGCCCAAGCCCGGCGGCATGGTCGAGGCGGAGAAGCTGGACGGCCAGGGGAATGCCTACCTCTACCGGAACTACACCGATCGGGCCCAGTACGAGCACTGGGTTCGCGATTCGCTGCGCTCGATGATGGGCCTGGTCTCCCGGCTCATTCCCGAGGTGAAGCTGCCCAACGGGCTGAAGGACCTGGAAGAGAACGCTACGGCCGACGGCTTCGGCTTGACCCAGCTGTTCCTGCGCGTCGTGCGCCAGGCTATCTCCCATGGCCGAGTGCCGCTGGTAGTGAACGTGGATGACTCCGGCCAGCCGTACTTCGCCACCTACGCGGTGCGCAACGCCATCAACTGGGACACTGCCGACCAAGGCGGGCGCCAGGATCTGGTGTTGGCCGTGTTCCGCGAGTTCAGGAAGAAAGCCGAGGACCGCTACAGCCACGATTGCGAGACGGTTTTCCGCGAGTTCTACATGCTCGACCAGATCTGCTATACCGCCGTGCGCAACGAGGCCGGCGAACTGATCGAGCAGGACCGCCCGCTGGGTACTGTCGGTACCGACAACCAACTGGTGCGCGGTCTCGAGTACATCCCGGTGATCTACTGTGGGTCTACCGACAACTCGCCAGACGTGGATGAAATCCCGCTGCTGACGATGGCGCGGGCGGCACTGAAGTCGTACCAGCTCAGCGCCGACTATTTCACCGCGCTGCACCAGACCAGCCATCCGCAGCCATGGGTGTCCGGCCTGGATGAGAGCGTTGAGCTAAGCGTCACCGGGCCATCGGCGGCCTGGGACCTAGGCCGAAGCGGTTCGTGTGGCTATCTGGAGTTCCAGGGCGCTGGCATCGAGGCCGTACGCAAGGCCATGGAGGATCAGAAGAACGCCGCCCTAGAGTCGGGCGCGAAGGTATTGGATGTTTCCGGTACCGAGTCTGGCGAAGCGCGCAAGACACGCCAGAACGACCAGCACGCGACCTTGCATAGCATCGTCATCACCGCGGCCGCTGCGATCGAACAGGCCCTGCGCTATGCCGCCGAGTGGACCGGCTACAACCCGGACGAAGTCGCATTCAATGTCAAGCCGGAGTTTGTGATGCCGGTGGTTGACGCCCAGGTGCTGGCTGAGCTGCAGAAGAGTGTCATGGCCGGCACCATCAGTGCCGAGACGTATTGGCAGTATCTGACCACTGGAAAGCTGCCCGAGCACCCCTATGATGAAGAGGCCGAACTGATCGGCGACGACCGCGGCGCAGCTGGAATTGACCTGGACCAAGAAGATGGCGACGAAACCGGAGCAAACGGCCGACGAGAAGCTGCTGGAGCAGGTCAGCCGCCACTCGGTGCTGCTTGAGCGGCTCAAGGCTGGCGAGGTCAAGAAGTTCGAGACCTACCTGCGCAGAGCTGATGCTCATGTCCGCGACCAGCTCACCCGCAAGGAGCTGACCACCTACAGTCGAGGCCGGCTTGAGGAGTTCCTTGGGCGGGTGGGTGGCAAGCTGCTGGAGATCTACACGGCCTTCAGCGATCGGATGCAGTCCGACTTGGTGGACATCGCGCAGTACGAGGCTGCGTTCGAGGGGCGCAGCCTGGCGAAGGCGCTGCTGATCGACGCGGTCATGCCGTCGGATTCCCTGATCCGGGCTGCGATCAACACGCAGCCCCTGCAGGTGGCTGGGGTGGACGGCGGCAAGCTGCTCAAGCCATTCCTGAATGGATGGACGCGCATCGAAGCGGACAGGGTAACCAATGCCATTCGGATGGGGGTCGTCCAAGGCCAGACCAACGCCGAGATCACCCAGGCCGTGCGCGGCACGGCGGCGCAGAACTTCACGGACGGCGTACTGGCGGTCACGAACCGAAGCGCCCGGGCCGTCGTCCAAACCGCAGTTCAGCATGTGGCCACCACGGCGCGCATGGAAACGCTCAAAGCGAATGCCGAGGTGGTGCCCGGGTATCGAATCGTTGCCACCCTGGACCGAAAGACCAGCGTGCAGTGCCGGAGCATGGACGGCCGCGAATTCGAGATGGGCAAGGGGCCTGTGCCCCCGTTCCACATTCACTGCCGGACCACCATCACGCCGATCACCAAGTTGTCGGCGCTGTTCGAGCAAGGCGCCACGAGGGCGGCAGTGGGCGCTGATGGCGGCGGTCAGGTCTCTGCAAGCCTCAGCTACTACCAGTGGCTCAAAACGCAGCCAGCGGCCTTCCAAGACGCCGCGCTGGGGCCGGTGCGCGGCAAGCTGTTCCGCGATGGCGGGCTGACTGCCGAGCGCTTCGCCGGCTTGCAGCTGGACAAGAACTTCAAGCCGCTGACGCTGGACCAGCTCAAAGAGTTGGAGCCGCTGGCGTTCGAGCGGGCAGGGATCAACTGATCCGCGCCACGAAACTTCGGGCCACTCTTTTGTGGCGCGCATTCAAGGCCTCGCTATCGCGGGGCTTTTTCTTGCCCGCCAGGCGGGCCAACCAATCCCAAGGGGATAGCCACATGCCTTTTGACTTCGACCCGGCCGCCCACGGCCTCACCCTCGACGAAACCCAAACTGCCGCGCTGAAGGCAGCGCTGGGCGGCGAGGTGCAGAAATTCCTGGACGGCGAGGTCTCGGGCCTCAAGTCCAAAAACACCGAGCTGATCGGCTCCAACAAGACCATCAAGGCCGAGCTGGACAAACTGAAAGGTCAGTTCGACGGCCTGGACATCGAGGCGGTCAAGGGTCTGCTGGCCAAGGCCGGCCAGGACGAGGAAACCAAGCTGATCGCCGAGGGCAAGCTGGACGAGGTCATCAGTCGTCGCACCGAGCGCCTGCGTACCGACCTGGACAAGCAGGTCAAGGCTGCCAACGAGCGCGCCGACAAGGCCGAGGCCTTCGCTGCCAGGTACAGCGACAAGGTGCTGGCTGACTCTATCCGCGCTGCCGCCATCAAGGCCGGCGCGTTGCCCGAGGCTACCGAGGACATCATCCTCCGCGCCCGCGGCACCTTCAAACTAAGCGAAGACGGCGAGCCCGTAGCTACGGACCGTGCTGGCGAAGTCGTGTACGGGAAGGACGGCAAGACCCCGCTGTCCCCCCTCGAATGGGCGGAATCGCTGCGCGAAACCGCTACCCACCTGTGGCCAAGGGCTCAGGGTGCCGGGCAGACCGGCGACAACGGTGGCAAGGCCACGAAGAAATGGGGCGAGTACTCCGAGCAAGAGCGCGCCGCGCTGGCTCGAGACAACCCTGAAGCGTTCAAGCGACTCCAAGCCACCCAAGGAACCTAATCCATGGCAACTACCCAGCTGTCGGACATTTTCGTCCGCGACTACTACGGCGCGTTGGCGCCGGTGAACACCCCCGAAAAAACCGCCGTCTTCGAATCGGGCATCGTGACCCGCTCGCCGACGCTGGACAACATCGCTAACAACGGCCAAGGCACCTCCGAGATCAGCTACTGGCAGGACCTCGACGCCGACGAGGCGCCGAACATCTCGAACGACAACCCGGATGACCTGGGCGAGGTCGGCAAGGCCGAACAGGGCAGCATGCGTGCCCGCACGCTGTACCTCAACAAAGGCTATGGTGTTG
Organism: Pseudomonas sp. p99-361; assembly: GCF_003935475.1. Classification (NCBI taxonomy): domain Bacteria; kingdom Pseudomonadati; phylum Pseudomonadota; class Gammaproteobacteria; order Pseudomonadales; family Pseudomonadaceae; genus Pseudomonas; species Pseudomonas sp. p99-361. Next base: position 28,539 of record NZ_RHQO01000010.1, read on the forward strand.
CTGACCTCACCGCCGAGCTGGCCAACAGCGAGCCGATGCAGCACATCCGCAACCGCTTCGGCACCTACTGGACTCGTCAGTGGCAGCGTTACCTGCTGGGGGCCGCACGAGGCATCATCGCCTCGAACATCGCCAACAACGGTGGTGACATGGTCAAGGACGCCGGTGCCAGCATCAGCGCCTCGGCTTTCCAGGATGCAGCCTTCACCGCCGGCGACGCGGCCGACATGTTCGGCGCGATCGGCGTGCACTCGGTCGTCATGAACCAGATGGTCAAGCAGGACCTGATCGAGTACCTGCGCGACTCCACTGGCAAGATCATCCTGGCCACCTATCTCGGCAAGCCCGTCTTCATGGACGACAGCCTGACCTACGCGTCCGGCCAGTTCCTGTCGGTCTTCTTCGGTCAGGGCGCATTCGGCTACGGCGAAGGCACCCCTCACACCCCTGTCGAGATGCAGCGCAAGCCTGACGGCGGTAACGGTGGTGGCGCCGAGGTTCTGTGGGAGCGCAAGACCTTCATCCTGCAGCCTGCCGGTTTCAGCTGGAAGGGCAGCAACAACCTGAACCTGAGCCCGAATGCTACCCAGTACGCCAGCGCCGGGAACTGGGAGCGTGTATTCGACCGCAAGCAGGTACCGTTTGCCGCTGTCATCAGCGGCACCGCCACCCCTTGATCCGTCATGCGGGGCGCTGACCTGGCGCCCTGCGCAGGAGACCACCATGAAAGTCATCTACACCGACAAGCCAGGCCGCGAGCGCGGCGTTTGTTACCGACTCCTGAGCCAGTTCTTCGGGGTCATCGACGGCGCAACGCAGGTTGTGGTCGAAGGCGAGGCACCCGAGATCGTAGAGTCCTACGAGGCGGCCGGTATCAAGGTCGGCGAGCAATCCGGGGGCGACCAGTCTGAGACCGACCCGCACAAGATGAACGTCCCCGAGCTGAAGGAATGGCTCACCGCGAAGGGTATCGAGTTCGACGCCAGCGCGAAGAAGCCCGACCTGCAAGCGCTGATCCCACAGGAGTAACACATGACCGACTTCATCACCGTTGCTGACGTCGACGCAAAGCTCGGCCAAGGCTGGGCAGGTACCGGTGATGCGGTCATTGCCGTCGCGATGGCCAACGCCTGGCTCACGGCCAAGATCAAGCGCGCGGTGCCCGAGGTGGTGCCGGACGCCATCAAGTCCGCCGGTGCGCAGGTGGCCAAGCTGGCCGCAGCAGGCAAGCTCTACAAGGACACCCAGCGCGAAGTGCAGAGCAAGACTGTGTCGGCCCAGGCTGGCACCTCGACCAGCAAGACCTACGTTGCGGGGTCTGTTGATCGCTCGACCGGTGAGAACTTCGCCCTCGACCTCATCGCGCCCTGGACCCGCCGCTCCGGCACCGTGATGCTCAAGAGGATCTGACCCATGGGCATGCGCGAAGAGCTGCAGGCCGAGCTGGCGGAAGCGTTCGATGATCCAGACGGCCTTGCCGACGCTGTGAAGCCTGTCGCCGGGAGCCGCACGGTCAAGGGCGGGTATGACCCCGAGGCTGGCGGCACTGTCCCGGCCTCGACCATCCACTACATTGGACGCGGCGTGTTCGGCAGCTACCTGGCCAAGGAAATCGATGGCACGCGCATCCAGACCGAGGACGTGAAGCTCCTAGTCCTCCAGAACGAACTGTTCGAGGGGCAGGTAGGCGCTGTAACCGATGTCCCGGCGGCCCCCAAGATCGGCGACCAAGTGAGCGGCTACCGAGCACTCAACGTCTCCGAAGATCCTGCCCAGGCAACCTGGACTGTTCAGCTGAGGAAATGATATGCCACGCGGCTCACACATGACCCAGCGATACGGCGGTCAGCAGGGCGGCTTTGCCGAAGCTATCCGTGCATTCGCCGAACAGGCTGAGCAAGCCCTCGACGCAACCTTCCGCGAAATTGTGATCGAGATCGGCAGCAGCGTTATTCGCATGTCGCCGGTAGGCAATCCCGAACTGTGGGCGGCAAACGTTGCACATCGGACAAAGGCCAACAAGGCCGCCGACGACTACGACTTCAAGGTCGCGGTCCGCAACACCCTGATCAACCTGAACCAGGACAACTTCACCAAGGCCGGAAAGCTGCGCAAGGGCGTGAAATACGCCAAGCCCCTGACAAAAACCGAGCGCGAGCAGAACTTCGCCACCAATGGTCTTGTAGCAGGCCAGGGCTACGTCGGCGGGCGGTTCCGGGGTAACTGGCAATTCTCCATCGATTCGCCGGCGACCGAAGAGCTCGACCGCATCGACCTGTCGGGCAGCGAGGCCATTACCGCGCTGATCACGCAGGTGCAGGCGCTGACCATCGGCCAGACGGCCTACATCGTGAACAACTTGGCGTATGCGGTACCGCTGGAATACGGACACTCAACCCAGGCGCCGGCCGGCATGGTCCGGGTCACCCTGACCAACTTCCAACGCATCGTCGACGAAGCCATCAGGAACAACAGCGTATGAGCCATGCACGAGCCCGCCAGGCTATTGAAATCAAGCTGATGGCCTGGGCCTCGGCGCGCCCGATCCGGGTCGCGAACTTCGAGCAAGGATTCGAGGCTGGGGCCGACGAAACCTATTTGCAAGCATTCCAACTGCCGGCGGGCACCACCTGCCGCTACCTGGGCGGCGAGGCCTACGAGTACGCCGGCGTCTACCAAGTAAGCATCGTCTGCCCGGCAGGCCAGCCTTTGGCCACAGCCGAGGAGCTGGTCGACGAGCTTTCGAGCCTCTTCCGAGTTGATTCGGCGCTCAGCCGCAACGGCTTCGAAGGCATCGTTAGCGAACCAGTTGACCAGGGCCCAACCATCACCGAGTCGGCGACCTACACGGTCCCGACCAGCTTCACCTACCGCGGTGTCGCGGACCAACCGCCCGCTGGGGCATAACCAACCGCCGCCCGGCGGGCTTTCAAGAGGAAATACACCATGGCCGCACGCTTCCCGCTGCCGAACGGCTCTGTGCTGGAAATCGCCAGCGTTCTCGCCGCTGCCGTTGCCTTCACCGCCCTGACCAACGCTGCTCCTCCCGTGGCCACCGCTGCGGGCCACAACATCAAAAATGGCGACGTCCTGGTTGTCAGCTCCGGTTGGTCGCTTGTCAACGACCGCGCTGTCCGCGCAGCCAGTGTTGCCACTGACAAGTTCTCGATGGCCGGCCTGAACACCACCAACGCCGACAAGTACACCGCCGGCGCAGGTGTCGGCTCTGTTATCCCTGTGACCAATTGGGCTCAGATCTCGAAGGTGACCGCCTTCACCTCTTCCGGCGGCGAGCAGCAGTACCTCACCGTTGGTTACCTGGAGGACGATGACGATCGCCAGTTTCCCACCAACCGCAACCCCATCACTTTGTCGATCACTGTCGAAGATCAGCCAGCCGCTGCTTACGTGAGTCTGGTTGAAGCCTACGGTGATAGCAAAGAGCTGACGGTCGTCCGCCTCAAGCTGCCCAACGGCGACCAGATCCTCTATCCGGGCTACGTGAGCATCACCACCACCCCGACCATGGAGCGCAACAACCTGATGACCCGAACCATCAGCATCGCGCTCTCGGGCCGTCCGGTTCGCTATCTGGCTGCTGCCTAAGGAAACCTCATGGCGAAGATCAAAATCGCGCAGAACCCCACTTTCGCTGCCGTGGTGCAGGTTCCGCGCATTGGCGCCGAGCCGGCACCGGTGGAATTCCAGTTCCGCTACATGGACCGCGTGGCCCTGTCCGCAATGTTCGACCGCTGGAACAAGGCGCGCGACGCCTGGGCGGAAAAGGCCCAGAAGGACGGCGCGACTTGGGAGGAGGTCACCACCGGTGAAATCGCCCTGCAGGCTGAGCAGCTGGGCGATATCGTCACAGGCTGGGACCTGGAGGACGAGTTCAGCGCCGAGGCCATCGCCGACCTGGTGCGCACCTGCACCGGCGCACCGAAGGCAGTAATCGACGCCTACCAAGCCGCCTACAGTCCGGCCCGCCTGGGAAACTGAGGGCGGCGGCCCGGGCTTGCTACAAGCGCGGCCCGTCCGCTGAGCAACTGGCGGCGCTGGGGCTGACCCTTGATGACATCGAGGAGGAGGTAGTGGAGATCTTGCCGGATGCTTGGCCTGCCTTCCGCCTGTTCGATGCGCTGGGCACGCAGTGGCGGGTGGCTTCGGGCGGCCCGTCCGGCCTGGACTACGCCGCCATTCCTGCAACGGCCTCAATGCTCGGCATCAAGCGCCGCGACCTCACCGACATTTTCCCCGATCTCCGCGTGATGGAGGTTGAGGCCTTGGCCGTCATGGCCGAATCGATGGAGTAGATCATGACCACCATTGCCTCTCTCGGTCTTCAGATCGACTCCGGTGATGCCGTCGAAGCCAAGGACAACCTCGATCAGCTGACGGACGCCGGCAAGCGCAGCGAGGAGTCGGCTGGGCGAACCGGTCGAGCCTGGGAGACTGCCCTGGGCAGCCTGCAGGGTGACACCCGGCAGATCGTGCAGGAACTGCAGGCGCTCAACGCCAAGCAGACAGAGTTGGCGCAGCAGATGGCCACCGTGGGGCGCGCCGTTACCAGCGCTTCCACGGCATTCAGCAGCGCCGCGGCGAACATGGGCGCGTTCCGGACCGAGGCCGCGCAGGCGGGTAAGGTGCAGGAGGCGCTCACCACCGCCACTGATGCCGGTGCCCAGGCTGGCCGGCGCGCCGCTGAATCCGCCGACGAGCAGCAGGCCAGGATTCTGGCCGTGGCCAAGGCCTCGCTGGAGGCCAGCCAGTACGTTCAATCGCTCAACCGGGCAACCGAGCAGAGCGCCGAGGTCACCGCTCAGGCGAACGCCGTCCTGTCGGATAGTGCCGGCCGTCAGGCGTCCATCAACAGCCGGGCCCAGGCCCTCATCGCCACGGAAGAGCGCCAGGCGGAGGCGGCGAAGAAGGCCGCCGGCGCGCATCGGGAAGAAGGCCAGGCGCTCGAAGAGCTGCTGGGCAAAATTGACCCGACCGTCGCAGCAATGAGCCGCCTGGACCAGATGGAGCAGAAGCTGAAGGGCTTCCGCGCAAGTGGCGCGCTCGATGCGGAAACGTTCGGCGAGTACCAAGCAAAGATCGACCAGGCCCGCACAGCTCTTGGCAGCGCCGATACCGCGCTGAGCCGCACTGGCATGACTGCAAAGGCTACCGCTGCAGCGTTGCGAGGTGTGCCGGCTCAGTTCACTGATATCTTCACGTCGATCGCCGCTGGCCAGCCAATCATGATGGTTGCCTTGCAGCAAGGCGGACAGCTCAAGGATATGTTCGGTGGGATCACCCCTGCCGCTAAGGCCTTGGGCGGCTACATCCTTGGGCTGGTCAATCCCCTTACCGTGTCGGCTGTCGCCGCAGCAGCACTTGGATATGCCTTCTACAAGGGATCTGAAGAGGCGGACGCCTACAGCAATGCGCTGATCCTCACGGGTAATTCCGCTGGGCTGACTGCCGACCAACTAGGCAGTATGGCCAAGCAGGTGAGTGCGACTGTTGGCACCACCGGGGCGGCTGCGTCGGTTCTTGCGAGCCTGGCTGGTAGCGGCAAGATCGCCGGTGACAGCTTCATGGATGTGGCGCAAGCAGCCATATCGATGGAGGAAGCAACAGGCAGAGCAGTTTCAGAGACCATTGCCGAGTTCGTAAAGCTGGCAGATGACCCAGTCAAAGCTTCTGCAGCGCTGAACACGCAGTACAACTACCTGACGAGCTCGGTCTACTCGCAGATTGCCGCGCTCGAACAGCAGGGGAGGCACGCGGACGCCGTCAAGCTTGCCACCGAAGCCTTCGCAGACGCTATCAACGAGCGCACCCCGAAGATCATCGAGAACCTGAGCTGGTGGGAGCGCGGTTACAACGCGGTTGCCAAGGCTGCTGATCAGTTGAAAAACATTGGTCGAGAGAGCATCGACGACGATATCCGCCAAGCCGAGATCAACTTGGCCCGTGCCGAGCGAGGCGACGTTGGTGCCTTCCAGAACCGCGACACGATGATCGAGTTTTACACCGATCAGCTCCAGTTCTTGAAGGACAAGAAAGCAGCCCAGGAGGATATCGCTGCATTCGACCGCCAGGAAGCGGAAGCCAACGAGAAGGCTATCAAGGCCATGGCCAAGGTCGATGCCCTGGAAAAGTCGGCCTGGACCAACTCCAAGAAACGCAGCGAGGCGCTCAAGGAGTACGAGCGGTCGCTGGAAGTCATCAGGAAGAAGGATCCAGCCGACGCGCGACTCAATCCTGAAACTGTCGCAAGGGTGCGCAGCAACATCGCCGAGCAGTACAAGGACCCAGTCGGGCGCACTGGTACTGTTGACCTCTCTGGCTTCAATACACAGAAGAACGCACTCAATTCCATCCTGGCTGAGTATAAGAACAACCAGAAGGAGCTGGACGCGGCACAGAAGGCCGGTCTGATCTCGCAAGAGTCGTACGCCGCCCAGCGGGCCGCAATCATCGAGCAGCAGAAGGCCGAGGTCACGAACGCCTACGAGGCCGAGATCAAGGCGCTGGAGGAGGCCAAGGGGCATAGCAGCACCAGCGCCCAGCAGCGAATCCAGCTTGACCAGAAAATCGCGGATGCCCGCGCCGCCATGGTGAAGGCGCAAAAGGACGCCGATACCGAGCTTTCGGTGCTGGCGACCAATGAGCAAGGACGGTTGGCCAAGCAGACTGCTGCAACCCAAGCTTATGTCGACCAGCTGGAGCGGCAGCGTGCTGCGCTCTCTATATCGGGCACGAGGGCCGCGAACAATCTCGGTCTTGGTGATCGCCAGCAAGGCTTGCAGCGTGATCTCGATGGCGTAACCGACCGGTTCAACGATGAGCGCACAAAGCTTCTTGATCGCAGGCGTACCGCCCCAGACAAGTACAGCCAGAACGACTACGAGCGCGACCTGGCAATTCTGAGCAAAGCCGAGGATGGGTACCGAGATACGGTCGTGGACAACTACGACAAAATTTCGGAAGCACAGGGCGATTGGCGCAAGGGGGCGTCATCGGCCTTCCAGAACTATCTGGAACAGGCCCGGGATGTCGCCGGGCAGACAAGATCTCTGTTCACCAACGCCTTTAGCTCGATGGAAGACGCGGTCGTGAACTTCGCCATGACGGGCAAGTTCTCGTTCGCCGACTTCACCAAGTCGGTTCTGGCCGATATGGCTCGCATCGCGACACAGCAGGCTGCTTCTGGCCTGCTGGGTAGCTTGGTGAGCTGGGGTGCCACTGCAGCCTCTGCCTATTTCGGTGGAGGCACCGGTAACGGCATGGAGGCTGGGTCTGCAGGCGCGGTGTCGTCCAACCTGGGAGCATCCCAGGCCGGGTACTCGTCCGCGTATGGATTCTCTGACGGCGGCTACACAGGAGATGGTGGCAAGTATGAACCTGCCGGCATTGTCCATGCCGGCGAGTTCGTACTGCGTCGCGAAGTTGTCAGCCAACCAGGAATGCTTGATTACCTGCAAACCCTGAATAGTCGCGGCTACGCAGATGGCGGGTTGGTGACGCCGACGGCGGTACCCCGCCAGATCTCCAGCGCGAGTGGTGGGGCTTCGTACAGTTTCCCGGTATCGGTTCAGGTCGATGCGTCTGGGCAGTCATCCTCAGGGGCTCAGTCGCCTCAGGACATGGCTGCCGTCGGACAGGGCATCCAGGCTGCCACCAAGGCTGAAGTCGAGAAGGCCATCGCCGCCGGGCTACGGCAGGGTGGTTCGATCTGGCGCGCAATTAACAGGAGGGGCTGATGGCCATCGAAAAATTCAGCTGGCCAACCCAGCGCGGGGAAACGCCGGAGATCAGCTACCGAACCCGCGAGTCGCGCTTCGGCGGGGGGTACCGACAGGTCGTTGGCGACGGACCCAACAACAAGGAAGACAGCTACCCCATCACGGTTACCGGCACGAAGGCCCAGGTACGCAAGATCATGGAGTTCTTCGATAAGCACGGCGGTGCCAAAGCCTTTCTCTGGACTACGCCACTTGGGGACCTCGGTTTGTTCACCTGCAAAGACCCCAAGCCTACCCCGGTGGGCGGCGGCCGCTTCAAAGTGAGCGCCACCTTCGAGCGGGCCTTTCATCCATAAGGAGCCGGCATGTCACTGATCAAGGATATCCAGACACTGGAGCCCGGCAACGAGGTGCTGCTGTTCGAGCTCGACGGTTCGGACTTCGGCGCCGACACCCTGCGCTTCCATGGCCACGCCATTCCTCACACCCCCGAGGAGCTGGCCGCCGCCGGCGCGAACGCCGACCAGCTTCCGGCCAAGTCGATCTGGTGGCAAGGCAACGAATACGGCGCCTGGCCTATGCAGATCGACGGCATCGAGGCGAATTCGGACGGTACGGCCGTGCGCCCCACGCTGACGGTTGGCAACGTCAACGGGCGGATTACCGCCCTGTGCCTGGCCTTCGACAACCTGCTCGAGTTCAAGCTGACCATGCGTCACACCATGGCTCGGTACCTGGACGCTGCCAACTTCCCCGGCGGCAACGCTGAAGCTGACCCAGCCGAAGAGGCGATCGAGGTCTGGTATATCGACCAGAAGGTTTCCGAGAACGGCACCACGGTTTCTTGGGAGCTGGCCAGCCCTGGCGACGTGGGCGGGGAGACGATCGGCCGGCAGATGACCCAGCTATGTCACTGGGCAATGACTGCCGGCTACCGTGGCCCCAACTGCGGCTACACCGGCCCCTATTACAATTTGGACGGCAACCCCACGGACGACCCGGCCAAGGATCAGTGCAACGGCTGTCTGGATACCGGGTGCACCGTCCGGCATGGCCAGGGCAACGAACTTCCCTTCGGCGGCTTTCCTGCCGTCTCGCTGATAGCCCGGAGCTGACCATGCGCAAACACATTCTCGCCGCCGTGCAAGCGCACGCTGCGGCGGAATACCCGCGGGAGTGCTGCGGGCTGCTCATCGCTGCGGGGCGCACTCAGCGGTACTTCCCGTGTGACAACACCGCTGTGGATCCTGCAGAGGAATTTCGCATCTCGCCGGAGCAGTACGCCGCGGCTGAAGACCAGGGCGAGGTGATCGGCATCGTGCACTCGCATCCAGATGCCACCAGCAGGCCGTCAGCTCGTGACTTGGCCGTGTGCGAGGCCACCGGGCTGCCCTGGTACATCCTGTCGTGGCCGGAGGGTGACCTGCGAACTGTCACGCCAACAGGTCACGCGCCGCTGCTCGGGCGGCCGTTTGTGCACGGCGCTTGGGACTGCTGGCAGGTCTGCGCTGACTGGTACAAACGGGTGTGGGACCTGGATTTCCCGGCCTATACCCGGAAAGAGGGCTGGTGGGAGAAGCCGGACGGACCGAGCCTCTATGAACAGGCTTACGAGGCAGCCGGTTTCTATCAGGTGAGCCAGCCGCAGCGCGGCGACATGATCGTCATGGCCGTGGGCCGTACGGCTCACCCGAATCACGCCGGCATCTACCTGGGCGCCGACGCACAGCTGCCCGAGGAGCGCGCCCAAGTCTTCGGGCCTGGCCCCTTCATGCTGCACCACCTGCTCGGCAGGCCATCAGAAATCATCGTGTTCGGTGGGCCCTGGCTCGACCGGACGCGCCTTGTGTTGCGTCATCGGGACGCGAAGTGAAGCGGCGTTGCCGCGGGAGAAGATGCATGGTTATTACCGAGCCTCAAGATGAAGAGCGCCAGATTCCCGGCTGCGAGAACGACCATCAACCTTTCCTGGCGGCTGTAGGCTTGCCAGTAAACTTCGGGACAGAATCGGTAAAGCAAGCCGGCCTGGTTGAGCGCCGGCTGCAGCGTATCGAGAGAATATTGGGTCTTGAACCTATCAGCCAGGAAGCTTAGCGGCATCAAAAATCCTGGAGATAGCGGAAGTATCCGCGTTGGGCTGCATGGGCCGGTGCATCTGTTTTGCTGTATCCAGCGCGCGAGCCTTCGCCCGTTCAAGCGATTCGGGCCCGCCTGCTGCGGCGAGCTCTGAGATCAGGCCAGAGATTATTGCCGTCAATGTATTCAGGTGCGAGGCGTGATTATTCAGGTGCTTGGTAATTTCGCGCTGTTCTTGCGGTGTCATTACGACCTCCTAGGTCATCATGCCCCGGTCCATGGGCTTTCCGGCAACGGACCGGGGCGGGTCGTTGGAGGCGCAACGCTACTACGGCGGGGAGCTGGCTGGTTACTGGCTTTCCGTCCAGGGTGGATAAGTGGACAGCGAGGCATACCGCGAGGCTAGCTGACCTCCGTGAAGCTCGGTTGGTACATGTTGGGATGCTTTGGTACGTGTTGACGGGCGTACAATGTGCGCCTATAGTTCGCTCCAAGAACCGGCTGCTCTACGGGTGACATATAAGAGGGATTCGTCCCCACCCGTCTAGCGGCCTTTTTTTTGCCTGGAGGAAATGGATGCTTAGGTACGCTGTTCTGATCGATGCGGGTTTTATCAAGCCGAAGCTTTGGCCTGTCAAAAAGGCGCCGATCACCAGCGAAATGATCGAGCTAGTCACCAAGAAGCTTTCTCAATCGCCCCACCTGATCAACCATCGTCTCCACCGGGTCTATTTCTACGACGCCAAGCCGTTGACCACCCAAGCAGAGCACCCCGACGGTACTACCGTCGATTTCGGGAAAACATCTGTTGCGAAGAACAACGAGGCGCTCCACGCCGGCTTGGAGAAAAGTCCTTATGTCGCGCTACGCTTCGGGGAGCTTGTCCACCAAGGGTGGAGGATAAATGGTCGAGCACTCAAGAAGGCGAACGCTGAGACGACGTTTTCCATTTCTGACCTGGAGCCCAGCATTCAGCAGAAAGGTGTGGACATGCGGATCGGGCTCGACATTGCCAGTCTCACACTGAAAAAGCAGGTTGACATTATTGTCTTGATAACTGGTGACAGTGACTTCATCCCTGCCATGAAATTCGCCCGACGCGAGGGAGCTCAGCTTTACCTCGTAACGATGGGGCATGGCGTTCGACCGGTCGTGCATCAGCATGCAGATCTGGTGATCAGTGAGCCAGCATCACATTATCTAACTGAAGACCCGCCAGTCCTGTGACCCAAGCCCAGCCCCGCGCTGGGCTTTTTGCGTCTGACACAGTGGAAAGCCTGCGCATGGCCGAGAAGCTTCAGGCTGGAATGCCGGAGGTCGTCGCGCACGGCCTGTCGCGGTAAACATCTGATCGAAGCCGAACCCCGCCTGCGCGGGGTTTTGGTGTTGGCGCCGATGATGTTAGATTGCCCTCGCCTACATGGAGGGATAAGGAATGCGTAATTCGTTGGCGGTCGGGTCAATTCTCGCAATGTCGTTGGTGTCGACGGCGTCTTTTGCTGCGAGGCCTTCCCAGGAGACGTTAGAGTTCTGTGACGGAATATCCAAACTGGCAAACTCGGTAATGACATCGCGTCAAAATGGCGTTGCTATGTCGAAATTAATGCAAGCCAAGGTTTCTGACGAAGCCATGAATGACCTGGGAGCACTGATGATTGAGCAGGCTTACGACTCGCCCGCTTATGGATCTCCTGAGTACAAGCAGAAGGCAGCCACTGACTTTGAGAACAGTTGGTTCTCCAATTGTTTGAAAGCCCGAAGCGCCGCCAAGAGCTAGGGGCTTAGTCGCATGCTAACTAATGTGAATTCAGTGGTTACCATTGTCGCCCTGATACTGCTGGCGGGGTGTACAACTCCCGGGGACTTACTAAAGAGTACTCCGACGATCGTGTCGGAGACCTCGAAAACACCAAAGGCATACGCCCTTTGCGTCCTGCCGGAATGGCAAGAGCACCAGGCTGGCGTAACCATGAATGAGACTCTGACGGGCTATCGACTGATCTCCTCAGCTGAGTCGATAGGCCAAACCAACGAGTTGCTGGAGATTAAGCAAACTACTCACGGCAGCGAGGTAAAGCTCTATCAGCGGATGCCTGGCATCAGCATTGGCAGATCAAAAATCATGTCGTCTGTGAAAAAGTGTCTGTGAACATTTTTTGAAGTGAGGAGCCGCCACTGGGCGGCTTTTTTTCGTCTGGAGAAAAGCATGACCCAAGAAATGACACTTATCGAGTTCTCAGGAACCTTGCGTAAAGCTCTGGGGAAACAGCATCGACGGCTTCTGGATACAGGCAGCGTCCGTGAGCTGCTGAAGGCGCTGACGATCACGTTGCCAGGCTTCAAAGAGGAGGTTGATCGTCTGTCTCGCCTGGGGATGAACTTCGCGATTTACCGAAACGGTAAAAACGTTGGTGAAACCGAATTCAGTCGTGGCGGAGCCAAGGCGGTGAAAATTGTACCGGTCGTTGCTGGCAGTAAGCGCGGCGGGGTGCTGCAGACAGTGATCGGCGCGATATTGATCGCTGCTTCTTTCATCCCCGTTCCTGGATTCCAGGCACTTCTGCCTGCAGGTGTGGCAATGGTAGCCGGCGGCGTAATCCAGATGCTCAGCCCCCAGGCAAAGGGTCTATCGCAGAGCGCCGCGCCCGAGAACCTGCCGAGTTACGCCTTCGGCAGCGCCAAGAACACCACCGCCAGCGGCAACCCCGTTCCGATCTGCATCGGCGATCGACGCTGGGGTGGGGCGATTATCTCCGCCTCGATTGAGGCGCAGGACAAGGCATAGCGCCAAAAGAATGCATAGACCGCCAGCTGGCGGTTTTTTTTCGCCCGGAGGAAAGCATGGGCCCTGTAGATCATCTGGAAATCACCGGCGCCAAGGGCGGCGACAGCAAGCCGAAAACTCCGGTCGAGGCACCGGACAGCCTGCAGTCGACGAACATCGCCAAGATCCTGCTGGCCGTGGGTGAGGGCGAATTCGACGGTAGGCCAACCGACCGTGACATCTACCTCGACAACACGCCGATCATGGACGCCAGCGGCAATGTGAATTTCCCAGGCGTGAAGTGGGAGTGGCGCCCAGGCTCCGTCGAGCAGGAGTACATCCAGGGCATTCCTTCGATTGAGAACGAAACCACCGTCAACGTCGAGCTGCGCAGCGACAACCCGTTCACCCGCGCCCTGAGCAACACCCAACTCTCGGCCGTGCGCGTGCGCATGACTTGGCCGCGCCTGGCGCAGCAGGACAGCAACGGCAACACCAACGGCTACCGCATCGAGTACGCGATCGATATCGCCACCGACGGCGGCGCCTACGTCGAGGCACACCTCGGCGCCGTGGACGGCAAGACCACCAATGGCTACCAGCGCTCCGTGCGTGTGAACCTGCCCAAGGCGACCTCCGGCTGGATGCTGCGTGTGCGCCGGATTACCCCAAACGCCAACAGCGGCACAATCGCCGACACGATGACCATCGCTGGCTACACCGAGATCATCGACCAGAAGCTGCGCTACCCGAACACCGCGCTGCTGTACATCGAGTTTGACGCCCAGCAGTTCCAGAACATCCCGGCTGTCACCGTGAAGTGCAAGGCCAAGCGTTGGCCGGTACCGACCAACTACGACCCGGTAGCCCGTACCTACACAGGCGTATGGGACGGCACCTTCAAGCAGGCCTGGACCAACAACCCAGCGTTCGTGACCTACGGGCTGTGCGTCGAGGATCGTTTCGGCCTGGGCAAGCGCATCAAGTCGTGGATGGTCGACAAGTGGGAGATGTACCGCATCGCCCAATACTGCGACCAGCTGGTGCCGGATGGCGTGGGTGGTCAAGAGCCGCGCTATCTGTGCGACATGAACCTGCAGGGCCGCTCCGAGGCCTGGACGCTGCTCCGTGACTTGGCAGCCATCTACCGGGGCATGGTGTACTGGGCTCACGGCTCCCTGTTCATGCAGGCGGACATGCCGCGCGCCCAGGATATCGACTACGTCTTCACCCGGGCCAACGTCATCGACGGCGAGTTCGTGTATGGCGGCGCGGAGCGCAACACGCACTACAGCCGCGCCCTGGTCAGCTACGACAACCCGGCCAACAACTACGACACCGACGTCATTCCGGTGACCGATCTGTCGCTCCAGCGCCGGTACCGCGATCGCCCAATCGAGCTGTCGGCGATTGGCTGCACCCGCGCCTCCGAGGCCCAACGCCGCGGTAAGTGGGCGCTGTTGAGCAACAGCCAGGACCGCACCGTCACCTTCAAGACCGGCATGGAGGGTCGCATTCCGCTGCCGGGCTACGTCATTCCTGTGGCTGATGAACTGGTTGCCGGGCGGCCGAACGGTGGCCGGATCGCCTCCGCAGCCGGCCGCGTGGTGACCCTGGACCGTGACACGCCGATCAAGGCCGGTGATCGTCTGATCTTGAACCTGCCGAATGGGACTGCTCAGGCGCGCACCGTGCAATCGGTAGCTGGGCGCGCGGTCACGGTGACTACCGATTACGGGGTCCAGCCTGAACCTGAGCTGCAGTGGGCAATCGACTACGACGACCTGGCGGTGCAGTTGTTCCGCGTGCTGAAAACGACGCGCACACAGGAAGGCGAGTACGAGATCACCGCGCTTGAGTTCAATCCGAGCAAGTTTGCAGCGATCGATACCGGCGCCAAGCTGGACGACCGCCCGATCAGCGTCACCCCGGTGACCACCGTGCAGCCGCCGGCGAGCGTGACGCTGTCGTCTACCCACATGATTGATCAAGGCATCGCGGTCAGCACCATGACCATCGCTTGGCCGGCAGTGGAGGGTGCCGTTGCTTACGATGTTGAATGGCGCAAGGACAACGGCAACTGGATTCGTCTGCAACGCACCGGCGCTGCTTCGGTTGATGTGGTAGGAATCTACGCTGGCGCTTACCTGGCTCGGGTACGGGCGGTCAGTAGCTTCGACATCACGTCGATCTGGAAAAGCTCGAATCTGACTCAGCTGAATGGCAAGGAAGGCCTGCCGCCGGCCGTTACGTTCCTGGATACCGAAAGTCTGCTGTTTGGCATCGGCATCAAGTGGGGCTTTCCAGCGGGCGCCGAGGACACCCAGCGAACGGAGCTGTGGTACAGCGAAGGCACCGATCTGGGCTTGGCCACCAAGCTGGCCGACCTGGCTTATCCGCAGAACGAGCACGTCATGCAGGGCCTGCGCGCCGGGCAGCGTTTCTTCTTCTGGGCGCGCCTGGTGGATCGCACCGGCAACCTCGGCCCGTTCTTCCCGGAGGCCCCGGCAGTGGTTGCCGGAATGGCGAGCGCTGATGCTGGCGCGATCCTCGAGCAGATCAAGGATCAGATCACCGAGAGTGAACTGGGCCAGGAGCTTACCAGCCGAATCGACCTGATAGACAAGAATGGCCCTGGGTCGGTGAACGATCGGATAGGGACGGCCAAGACCGAACTGGTCCAGCAGATCAGTGAGGTAAACAACGCCCTCAACACCACCAAAGGCAACTTGCAGCAGCAGATCACCGCTGTGAGCGTTGATGTGTCGGCTGCCAAGGCCGACCTGCAGCAGCAGATCGCCAACGTCTCGGCCTTGGCCGGCTCGTTGCCGTACCGGAAAGACAAGGCCTACAGCGTCGGGCAAAGCGCCCTGGGCAGCGATGGTAAGTTGTACCAGGCCCTGAAAACCGTGCCGCTGAACACGCCGCCGCCGAACACCGCCTACTGGACCGATGTTGGCCTAGCTGTAGTTACGGCCAACGGCATTGCCGCGCGCGTCCAGACCATGGAAACCAAAGTCGAAACCCTGGAGGGCGCCACCTCAGCCCAGGCCCAGCAGATCTCGGGCCTGCAGTCGAGCCTAACCACCACCAATGGCAACGTGTCGGCTGCCCAGCAGGCTGCGCAGGATGCGGCCACGCTGGCGGGCGGGAAGGGCAAGGTCATTGTTCAGTCGGCCGCGCCTGCCGTCGCCGACCGTCTGGCTCAGAACCTTTGGATCGACACCACCAGCAATGCCAACACGCCGAAGAGGTGGAGTGGCACCGCCTGGGTCGCTGTAACTGACAAGGTTGCAACCGATGCTGCCGCAGCTGCCGCCGGCGCATTGGCCTTGGCCCAGACTAAGGCCGACGCCACGGTAGTCAGCAGCCTGACCACCCGGGTCAGCGATGCCGAGGGCAAGCTCACGTCGCAAGCCACCCGCATGGACGGCATGCAGACCAGCATCGACGGCAAGGCCAGCTCGCAGGCGCTGCAGCAGGTCACCACCCGGGTGGCGGCTACCGAAGACAAGGACAAGGCGCAGGATCAGCAGCTTTTGTCGCAGAGCCAAGCCCTGACTTCGTTGACCGATAGTGTGAGCAAGAAGGCTGAGGCCTCGGCGGTTCAGTCGCTGGGCAATCGGGTCGACAGTGCCGAAGGCGTTCTTACCAGCCAGGGGAGCGATATCACCCAGCTCAAGAACAGCCTGAGTGCCGCGCAGTCGTTTGTGGCCGGCAAGGCGTGGGAGTTCACGGGTTCGACGCGGGGTTGGTTTGGCACCCTCAGCGGTTCGACGTTTGTTGCCGGCCCGTTGTTCGCCACGGCCGGTAGCTGCCCGAACCTGCAGTGCAACTTCACCCCGGCAATCGCCGGCGCCGAGAACCCTTACCTGCGTATCCGCCTGCGTCGGCGCAACACCACCCGCGCAGGCGCCCAGATGTATTGGGCGAACGAAGATGGCGGGTTGGCCGAAGCCCGGCGCATGGCCTGGACGATCAACACCACCACGACCGATTGGCAGGATATCGAGATTGACCTGTCTGGCCACGCCGGTTGGAACGGCAAGAACATTCTGGCGATTCGTCTTGACATGATGAGTGCGTCGGATACCACCGGCGAAATCGACATTGCCTATATCGCGGTAGGGCGCCGTTCGATTGCGGCCTCGGCGGAAGCCGTATCCAACCTGAGCAGTGCCGTCAGTGACGCCGATGGCAAACTGACCACGCAGGGTCAGTCGATTATCGGCCTGCAGAACGGCCTGACCACGACCAATCAGGGGGTGACTGCTGCCCAGCAGGCGGCGCAAGCGGCAGCGACAGCCGCAGGTGCCAAGGGCGAGGTGATCTATGGATCGGCCGCCCCTGCAGCGGATAAGCGCCTGACGCAGAACCTGTGGCTCGACACCACCGGCAACGCCAACACGCCGAAACGCTGGAACGGCAGCAGCTGGGTAGCCGTGACTGACAAGGTGGCTACCGATGCAGCTGCGGCAGCGCAGTCAGCGCTGACCGAGGTGGCCAAGAAGGCCGATGCGTCGACCGTGCAGACCTTGTCCAACACGATCGCCCAGCATGGCCAGGACATTACCGCCCAAGGTCAGGCGATGACGGCGATTGACGCCGCGATCGCCGAGGTGGGCGGGGAGAACCTGCTGTACAATCCCACTTTCAATCGTGCCAGCGCGACCGATGCCAACGTGCCAGATGGGTGGGTGCTGGAGGGTAGTGCACCCAGAAACCCAAGCAGGGTGCCGTCCTGGTTGAACTCGGGAGAGCGGGCGTTGCGGGTCGCGGTCACTGGCGTCACGAACGCGAGCCCCTATTTTTCGCTGGTCACCCAGTCAACCCAGCGGCCAAGGGTAGCGGGCGGGCAGAGCGTCACCACATCGGTCAACGCCCGCCGCATGGCGGAGGCGGGCTTGCTGGCCCTGCGCATCATCTACCAGTGGATTAACGAAGCCGGCACGGTAATCTCGGCGCCGGCCAATGGATTCATGCCGATCACGGTTGAAGGTAGCCGACACTCGTTCACAGCGGTGGCCCCTGAGGGGGCTGTTCGATTCAACGTATATTTCCGTGTTCATAGCCAGACGGCAGCGGCTGTGAACGGCACTTTGGAGCTGGCCAGGCCGCAAGCTGAGTACGGTTCACGCGCAACGGGATGGCGTGACAATGGGCAGGTTGCGGCAGGTGAAATCGCCGCGAACGTCTCGGCTACCAACCTGCTGTCTGGGAGGGTCGAGCAGACTGAGCAAGGTTTGGTCTCCCACGGACAATCCATCATTTCACTGCAAGGAGGGTTGAATACTACCAACCAGGGCGTCACTGCTGCACAGCAGGCTGCCCAAGCGGCGGCGGCGGCGGCCGGCGCCAAAGGGGAGGTCATTTACGGCTCTACCGCGCCGGCTACAGACAAGCGCCTGGCGCAGAACCTGTGGATTGATACCACTGGCAATGCCAACACGCCAAAACGCTGGAATGGTAGCGCCTGGGTTGCGGTCACGGACAAAGTTGCAACCGACGCAGCGGCGGCGGCGGCCAACGCCTTGGCCGTCGCCCAGAGCAAGGCGGATGCCTTGGCGGTGCAGAGCCTGAGCACCAAAGTCAGCGATAACGAAGGCAAGCTGACCACGCAAGGCCAGGCGATCACGGGACTGCAGAACAGTCTGACGACCACCAATGGCAACGTCACGGCGGCGCAGCAGGCGGCACAAGCGGCGTCCGACGCGGCTGGCACCAAAGGCAAGGTGTTGTACCAGTCGACCGCGCCGGCCGTTGCGGATCGGATTTCCCAGAACCTATGGATCGACACCACCGGCAATGCGAACACGCCGAAGCGCTGGAACGGCAGCACCTGGGTGGCTGTCACCGACAAGGTGGCCACGGATGCGGCTGCAGCTGCGGCGGCTGCCAGTGCCTTGGCAGCGACCAAGGCGGACGCGTCGGCGGTGAGCCTGCTGAGCAACCGTGTTGGCACTGCCGAGGGCGTCCTGACCAGCAACAGCAGCGATATCACCCAGCTGAAAAACAGCATTGGAACGGCCCAGCCATTCGTGGCGGGCAAGTCCTGGGAGTTCATCGGCTCTACCCAAGGATGGGTAGGTACCATCGCCGGTTCGACCTTTACCGCTGGGCCGCTGTTTGCCACGGCGGGCAAGTGCCCGAACCTGCAGTGCAACTTCACCCCGGCAATCGCCGGCGCCGAGAACCCTTACCTACGTATCCGGCTGCGTCGACGCAACACCACCCGTGCGGGCGCCCAGATGTATTGGGCAAACGAGGACGGTGGCCTGGCTGAGGCTCGCCGCATGGCGTGGACCATCAGTCTGACCACCGACGATTGGCAAGACATTGAGTTTGACCTGTCGGGCCACGCGGGCTGGAACGGCAAAAGCATCATCGCCATTCGCCTGGATATGATGAACTCGGTGGACGCGTCGGGCGAAATCGACATTGCCTACATCGCGGTTGGCCGCCGCTCGGCGGCCGCCTCGGCGCAGGCGGTGGCCAGCCTGGAGAGCAACGTTACCCAGCAGGGCGGCAAGCTCACCGCCGAGGGGCTGCGGATCGACGGGTTGTATGCGTCGGTCGGTGATGCGGACGCAGCGATTCAGAATGAAGCCAAAGCGCGGGCCGATGCAGATGGTGCACTTAGCCAGCAGATCCAGACCACCCAATCGTCCTTGGGGGCCACCAATGCTTCGGTACAGCAGATCAGTACCGCGCAGACCGGATTGAATAATCGGGTCAACGCTCAGTTCTCGATCAAGGTTGCAGTTACGCAAAGCGGAGTTTATGCGCTCGGTGGGATTGGAGTAGGCATTCAGAACCAGAATGGTGTGCTGCAGTCGGTCGTGGCCGTCTTGGCGGACCAGTTCGCGGTAATCAACGCCGCCGGCAATGGTTACGTCAGCCCGTTTGCGATTCAAGGCGGCCAGGTGTTTATGAATGATGCCTTCATTCGTGATGGCAGCATCATCAACGCCAAGATCGCCAACGGTGCGATTACGTCCGCGAAGATCGGGGTGGCGGAAATCGACACGCTGCGAATTCGTGGTAACGCGGTCACTGTGCCGGTATCGGCAAGCAGCCCCGGGAATGTGCTGGGTGCGGGGGTAGGCCAATGGCAAAACCTGGTCGCTGTCGGCGTGCATATGGACGAGGGCGGTTTCATCACCGCCCAGTACAGCTGCTACCAAGGGTTTGGCAGTGGTATCCGTAAATACCAATTTCAGATGGACATCAACGGCTTGGTGATCGCGGAAGGTGGCGGCGATTGGGCGGATGGCTTCCCTAACCTGACGGGATCAATCGGCGTTGGCCCTGGTTATTTCGTCATCACTGTGAAGTGGTGGGGGGAGAACACGGGTGTCGGCGTGAGAAATCATAACCTCTTTGCGATGGGAACCAAACGATGAGCAACACTGGACACTTCGCAGCCTATGAGCCTGACGGCCGGATCGTATTTGCCGTCAGCTGCCCGCCCGAGTATGGGAAGCAGATCATCAGACTCAACACCGACCGGCCTTTCATCCAGGTGGCCACACCGGCAAGGCCGGCCGAACACTTCGTGGTGGGGCAGATGCTCAAGGAGCGTCCCCAGATGGGGGCGGTTCTCCAAGGGCTCTGGTTGAAGGGGGTGCACGAAGGTGCCGCCGTCAACATCGAGAGCGAAACCTACACCGCTGACGGCAGTGACATCGAGCTGGGATTTTCGGCGCCGGGTATCTACACCGTCACGGTCAGCCTTTGGCCATACCGCGATCAGGAGTTCACCGTTGAAAATTCAGCATAAGTGCGACCACACCAAGCGCCGTGCGGCCGAGTATCCGCCGGTGGAGGAACAACTGGACATGCTGTGGCATGCCATGAATCAAGGGCACATGCCCAAAGCAGAGCCGTTTTTCTCGACCCTGCAGCAGATCAAACAGCAATACCCCAAGGCTTGAACCCAAGCCAACTACCCAATGCCCGCCATCGAGCGGGCTTCTTTTGCCTGGAGATTTACCCATGCCATTTGTCGCCATCAACCTGAGCAATGACTACGAAGTTGCCAACAAAACTCGCTACGCCACCCAGGAGGAGGCCGACGCCCGAGCCCGCGAGATCTTGAGCCAGTTCCCGGCCGCCCAGGTCTGTGTCGCCCAAGTGCTGAAGGACTACACCGCCAAAGTCTCCATCAGCGCAAAAGATCCGGCAGAGCCAGCACCAGAGCCTGAGGCGCCTGCTGCCTGACGGCGTTCGCAACCACCCAATGCCCGCTCAACGCGGGCTTTTTTCGCCTGGAGAATACCCATGCGCACATCGCAACGCGGCTTGAACCTCATCAAGTCGTTCGAGGGCCTGCGCCTGCAGGCCTATCAGGATTCTGTCGGCGTCTGGACCATCGGCTACGGCGCCACCCGGGGTGTGAAGGCTGGCATGAAGATCAGCAAGGAGCAGGCCGAGCGTATGCTGCTTAACGACGTGCAGCGCTTCGAGCCAGAGGTGCAGCGCCTGATCACCGCGCCGCTGAACCAAAACCAGTGGGACGCCCTGATGAGCTTCACCTACAACCTGGGCGCGGCCAACCTCGAATCATCCACGCTCCGCCGGCTGCTCAATGCGGGCAACTACGCAGCTGCTGCCGAGCAGTTTCCGCGCTGGAACAAGGCCGGCGGGCAGGTGCTGTCCGGGCTGGTCCGCCGGCGGGCCGCTGAGCGGGATCTGTTCCTGGAGGCGATATGAACGACTGGGTGATGCGGCTTGCCGGTGCCGCCCTGATGGCCCTGCTCGGCGTGGCAGTGGGCGTCTGGCTCGCCACCAGCCATTTCCGGCCGGCTCTGGACGAGGAGCAGGACCGGGTCGCAGCATGCACAGCGGCGCGAGACAACCTTGCAGGCCTGGCGCAAGAACAGGGGAAGGCCCTGGGCGACCTGACCCTGGCGGCGAATGAGCGCCAGGCCAGGGTCGCGCAGGCGGTGGCCGAAGCCGGGGCCGGCGCAAAAGTCGACTATGCGGCGGCAAACCGCCTGCAGCAGGAGCGCACCGGCGGCGACCAATGCGCTGCCGCCACCTCAATCATCGATCTGGAGCTAGGGCTATGACCGATTTAGGGGTGGGCCTGCCCGGCCATCAAGCAGGCGAAATTACCACTGGAACCCGCATGGCTTCTGGGCTTGAGGGTGGCCACCAAGGTGGGCCCTGCAGGAGCAGCGAACAAGTGCAGGTCTTGCACAAAAGTGCAGGCGGTGCAGGTGCTGCAGGTCGAATCCTGCGCGGGGTGGGGGTGCTCGCAGGCATCGCCCTGCTGGCCGGCTGCGCAGGGGAGGTCGCGCCAGAGGTCCAGTACGTGCGCGTCGAGGTGCCAGTGCAGGTGCCGTGCCGGGCGCCGGAGGTGGCTGTTCCGCCCTGGGCAGCTGCCGGGCTGCGAAAGACCGACAGCCTGGAAGTGAAGGTGCGGGCGCTGCTGGCAGAGCGCCGGCAGCGGATCGGATACGAGAAGCAGCTGGAGGCTGCTGTTGAATCCTGCCGCTGACCGGCTGTTGCCTGAGTTGGCCTGCCCATAAGATACTGTATATATATCCAGTAATCGGCCAGCCACCATGCCTTCAACCATGCCCTCAGAAACTGACCACTTGCAGGTCTCCATCGACGATCTGCTCAAGCTGCACGCGCCCAACGTCTACCTGGTCAAGGTGGAGGGCGACAGCATGCAGGGGGCCGGCATCTATACCGGCGACCTGCTGATAGTCGATCGCCTCGCTGAGCCAAAGTCAGGCAGCATCATCATCGCCGCGCTGAACGGCGATGCCACCTGCAAGCGGATGATCATCCGTGACCGCCAGGTGGTTCTGGTACCGGACAACCCGAAGTTCCCGTCCAGGTACATCATGGAGGGTGACCACTTCGAGGTTTGGGGTGTGGTGACCCACAGCATTCGGGACCATGACCGCCGCTAGAGTCCTCAATGACGATCCGGCAATACCATGTCAGCCCATTCCTGCATCATCCGGCGCCGCTGCTCTATATAGGTGGCGTGGTTGTACACGTCGCGGATTGTACTGCTGTCGGCATGGGCAAGCTGGCGCTCGATCCAGTCCTTGTTGTAGCCGCGGCTGTTCATCTCTGTCGAGAACAAGTGCCGGAACCCGTGCGGCGACTGGCGGCCGGTGTAGCCACACCGGTCCATCAGGTTCACCGCGTAGTTGATGCCGATCGGCCGAATGGGGTCCGTCCGGTTCGGGAAAACGTACTTCAGGTTCCCGGATATCGGCAGCATCAAGCGCAGAATCTCGACCGCTTGGCGCGATAGTGGCACCACGTGGTCGCGGCGCATCTTCATCTTGGCGGCCGGGATGGACCAGGTCGCGGTTTCCAGATCGATCTCTGACCACTCGGCCTTGCGCACCTCTGCCGGGCGGCAGGCTGTCAGGATGAGCAGCTTGGTGGCGCACTGCAGCTGTAGGCCTGACTGGCTCGCCTCAATAGCCTTGATGATGGTCGGCATCTCGTCGAAGGTCAGGAACGGCCGGTTCTTGTGCGGCGCCATCTTCTCTGTCACAGCGTGCATTTCCGCCGTGGGGTTTACCTCAATCATTCCGATCGCAACCGCATAGCGGAAGACCTGGCCCGTCCACTGCCGAGTCTTAACGGCGGTAGTGATCGAGCCGCGCCGCTCTATGCGGCGGATCAGCGTAATCACGTCAGCGCGCCTGATGCTGTCGATCTGGCGCGGGCCAAATGCCGGAAGTACATCCAGCTCCATTGCGTTTGAAATAACCTTGACCGTTGACTCGGTCAGGCCTCCCTTCCTGAATTCAAGCCACTCTTCATAGACGCGGCGGAATGTCCTTTCTTGGGCGCCCAGGCGCTCAATCTTCTTCTCCCTCCTCGATTCGCGCGGGTCCTTACCTTGCGCAACCTCTTCGCGCGCCTCATCCCTCCGCGCACGCGCTTCCTTCAATCCGACTTCTGGGTAAGTACCAAGCGAGATCCTGGCCTGCTTGCCAAGCCAGGTGAACCTGAAGTGCCAGCTCTTCACGCCAGTGTTGGCGATGTACAGCGTCAGCCCGAGCGAGTCCGCTAGGGTGTAGCCCTTTTCCCGGGGCTTGGCCTGCCTGGCCGCGGTGTCCGTGAGCGCCACTAGTACATTGCCTCTTGCTGGTCGTTGGATGTACTGGATGATGTACTACGTTTTGGTCATTGGGAAGGTACAGCGTGGTACGCGGCGATACGCCAATGACGCCGCATTCAGGGCGTCATGGCTGTTTGTGGTATCGCGCGGTTTTCGGCGGGAATCCACTGTTGAATCCTTGAAGATTTCCACGCTGTCAGAACTCTGAGTGAATCAATAATGCGCGCAGTTTAACAGCATGACCGCTACAAGGCTTGCAGGCGTTCATGCAGCCGCCCGGTGGCGACCAGTTCCAGCAATTCGTCGCCCAGCCGCTGGCTTTCGGCAATGGCCTTGTACCAATAGCGTTTGCGCCCCGCGGCATCGCCCATGAAACGCTTGAAGTCGTTGCGGTCTGGCAACTTGCCGAAGGGCAGGGCGGCCAGATAGTGCGGCGAGGGCGTCATCAGCAACACGTTCTGCAACCGCCTGGCATCGCCCTTGCGCCAGGGCAGCGCCTTGTCGAACCAGCCGGGTATGACCTTGTCGGTGAAGTGCGGGTACAGCACCAGGTCGTCGCCGTGGTAAGGCAGGTCGAGGTGGTAATCGAGCAAGCCGCCGTCGCGGTAAGTACCGGCGCCCGCCCCAGGAATATCCTTCACCCCCTGCATGACCATCGGGATCGAGCCCGAGGCGAGCAGGGCCTGGCGCAGGTTGGCCAGGTCCAGCGGCAGACAGCGCGAAGGGAAGTCGGTCAAGGCATCGAGCGGCGGCGCGCTACGCCCGTCATGCAGGATGATGCGCTCGAAGTGGCGCGCCAGGCGTGCCCGGCCCAAAAGATTGCTGGCGACCACCGAGCCCAGGCCGAGGCCCAGGCGGGCGCGCTGGTCGTGGGCGAGCTGACCATGGCTTTTCACCACCAGGATGTTCAGGCGATAGTGCGGGTTGGCCAGCAACTGGGCGTCGCGGCCCTGCAGCAGGTCATCGAGCATTGTTGCGCAACTGCGGCTGATTTCTGCCGGTGTAACCCCTTTGGCAAAGTCTTGCTCGGTATACAGTTCGCCAAGCCGGCGGATGCCGGCTACCGGGTCTTGCAGGCAGGCACTGGCGAAGCGCCAGGCGCCGATCGAGGCGCCGATCAGTGCGCGTTGGCGGGGTGCCGACGGTAGCCACTCACCGAACAGGGCCAGGTCCAGGCCTTGGATGCCGAGTGGCTTCGGCCCGCCCGCCGCGCCTGGCAGTACACCCACATCGGCCGCCTGTAGCCCGCGTTCGCGGATGTGCCGTAGGGCACGTTGGCCCGCCTTGAACGTGAGCGCAGGGTATTTGATGTGGATGGCGCTCATGACGGATCTCCTGGGTATCGAGCCGGTGATTATAAGGTTCGGTGAAGCGAATACTGCGTGCCGATGCAACGGCGCGGTGGAACATCACAGGGGCCCGCAGGCTGCGCTATCATGCCGCCCGTTGCTTTCAGGTTGAATTAAGGACCGCCGGGTAATCTTAACCCCGTAGACAACTTGTACAGCTCTCAGGAGAGAAGCACGATGAAAACCTTGACTGCCCTGTTCACCGCCGCCGCCCTTGCCCTGGGCGCCAATGCCGCTTTCGCTAAGGATGTGCAGCCCGACGAAGTGGTCAAACTGGTAAACGCCAAGACAATCAAGTCGCTGGACGAACTCAAGGCCACTGCCATGGCCAAGCACCCCGGCGCCACCGTTACCGATTCCGAGCTGGAAGACGAGTACGGCCGTTACATCTACAAAGTCGAGCTGCGCGATACCCAGAACGTGGAATGGGACGTGGCACTGGACGCCAAGACCGGTGAAGTGGTGAAGGATGAGCGAGACAACTGATGCGTCGCTTACCACGGCCAGCGCGCTACCTGGCGCTGGCGCTGCTGGCCGTGTGCTCGCTGGCAGCCGCCCGCGACCTCGACCAGGATGAAGCCCTGAAGCTGCGGCAAAAGGGCGTCATCCTGCCACTCGAACAGTTGCTGGAAACCGCCCTGGGGCGTTACCCCGGGGCGCGTTTGCTGGAAGCCGAACTGGAAGAGGACGATGATCGCTACGAATATGAGGTCGAGCTGCTGACACCTGCTGGCGTGGTTCGCGAAATCAAACTTGACGCCAGCACCGGCGCCCTGCTTAAAGATGAGGAAGACGACTGAATGCGCCTGTTGCTTGTCGAGGACAACGTACCGCTGGCCGATGAGCTGATTGCCGGCTTGCAACGCCAGGGCTATGCCGTGGACTGGCTGGCCGATGGCCGTGACGCGGTGTACCAGGGCCAGTGCGAGCCTTATGACCTGATCATCCTCGACCTCGGCTTGCCGGGCATGCCGGGCCTGGAGGTGCTCGCCCAGTGGCGTGCCGCTGCGTTGGCCACGCCGGTGCTGATCCTGACCGCGCGCGGCTCCTGGGCCGAGCGTATCGAAGGGTTGAAGGCAGGGGCCGATGACTACCTGAGCAAGCCGTTTCACCCCGAAGAGTTGCAGTTGCGCATACAGGCGCTGTTGCGCCGTGCCCGCGGCCTGGCCAACCAGCCCAGGCTGGAAGCGGCCGGCTTGCACCTGGATGAAGGCCGCCAATGCGTGAGCCGCGAAGGTGTAGATATCCAGCTGACCGCTGCCGAGTTTCGCTTGCTGCGCTACTTCATGCTGCACCCGCAGCAGATCCTGTCCAAAAGCCACTTGGCCGAACACCTGTACGACGGTGAAACAGAGCGTGACTCCAATGTATTGGAGGTGCACGTCAATCACTTGCGCCGCAAGCTGGGGCGCAGCGTGATCGAAACCCGCCGTGGGCAAGGTTACATCTACGCCGGGAGCGCCGAGTGAAGTCGATCCAGGCGCGCTTGAGCCTGGGCCTGGTCGCTGTGCTGGTGGTGGTGGGCGTGATGCTGGCACAACTGACCCTGTGGTTGTTCGAAGCCGGCCTGCAACGCTACCTGGAAAACGGCCTGCGCAAGGAAAGCGAGAACCTGCTGGTGGCCCTGGTGCGGGGGCCGTCCGGCCTGCAGCTGGACGAGCGGCGTATCTCGGCGGCTTATCAGCGGCCGTTTTCCGGCTACTACTTCCGCATCGACTTTGACCAGGGCACCTGGCGTTCTCGCTCGTTGTGGGACCTGGATATGCCCAAACCGGCGGCCCCAGGGCTTTCCGACAGCCATGAGCTGCGGCCGGAAGGGCAGCACCTGTTGGCCCTGCGTGCCGACTACCGGCGCCTGGGGCAGGATATTTCCATCAGCGTGGCCCAGGACTATTCCCCGGTACGCCAGGGGTTCCGGCGCCTGCAACAGATAGGCCTGGGCATGGGCCTGGTGGCGTTGATCCTGGTGCTGGTGCTGCAGCGCATTACCGTCACCCGCTCGTTACGGCCGCTGGAGCGGGCTCGTCAGCAGATCGCCCAGCTGCAGCAGGGGCAGCGTTCGCAACTGGATGCCGAAGTCCCCAGCGAGTTGGCCCCGTTGGTGGGGCAGATCAACCATTTGCTCAGCCACACCGAAGACAGCCTGCGCCGTTCCCGCAATGCCCTGGGCAACCTTGGCCATGCGCTGAAAACACCGCTGGCAGTGCTGCTCAGTCTGGCGTCGAGCGAGCGCCTCAAGGATTTGCCGCAAGTCAGCGCGCAGATGCGTGAGCAACTGGAGCAGATCCAGCAACGCCTGGCCCGTGAGTTGAACCGGGCGCGCCTGGCCGGCGACGCCCTGCCAGGCGCGCAGTTCGATTGCGATGCCGAGTTGCCCGGCCTGCTCGAAACCCTGGGCATGATCCATGGCGAAGGTTTGCTGCTGGCCAGTGATGTGCCGCCTGGGCTGTCACTGCCATGGGACCGTGAAGACGTTCTGGAGCTGCTGGGCAACCTGCTGGACAACGCCTGCAAATGGGCTGACAGCGAAGTGCGCCTGGGGGCCGAGGCGGATGCCGAAGGGTATCGGCTGTGGGTCGATGATGATGGGCCAGGCATTCCCGAGGGGCAGCGCCAGCAGGTGCTGGGGCGTGGGTCGCGGCTGGATGAACAGGTGGACGGGCACGGCCTGGGCTTGGGCATCGTGCGCGACATCGTGGAGGCCTGGGGAGGGCAGCTGGCGTTGCAGCAAAGCCCGTTGGGCGGGCTGCGGGTGAGCCTGAACCTGCCGCGCAAGGCCTAGTGGTCCCGAGCCGCGCCTGCGGCTGCGGCGGCCTGCTTTGCCGATAGGCACTGCAAAAAAATTGCAGTACAGGCGCATTTTTTTGAATTGGCCCATTCGTGCCGCGCTCGGCACAATGCCTTCACGAAACCGCGTGGTTTCCATCTCTCCACGGACGGAGCCCCTTGTGATATTGCCTGCGCAATACCAGGCCCAGGCAGCTGCCCTGGGCTTTCTTTTCAAACCGAAAAAAACACGACCCCGATAGTTCAAATGCCTGCCTCGCGTTCCGAAAGTCGTCTGCTGCGGCTATTGCCGCCCGCCCTGAATATCCCCCCCAAGGAATGGTTGCGTGCCGGTATTGGCGCACTGCTTGGCTTGTTCCTCGCCGGCTGGCTGACCAGCATGGCCTACGGCCCGGGCATTGCTCTGCACTTGCTCGGCCCGTTGGCCGCGTCGGCGGTGCTGGTGTTCGCGGTGCACTCCGGCCCGTTGGCCCAGCCTTGGCCAGTGCTGGGCAGTTACGCCCTGGCAGGCGCTGTTGGCCTGGCCATGCGCCAGGGGTTCGGCCCCGAGTTGTGGGTGGCCGCCGTGGCGCTGGGGATCTCGATCCTGGTCATGTGCCTGCTGCGCTGCCTGCACCCCCCGGGTGGCGGGGTGGCCGTGAGTGCGGTACTGGCCGACCCGGGCCTGAGCGCCCTGGGCGACCACCTGTTGCAACCGGTGTTGCTCAATGCACTGATCCTGGTAACGGTGGCAGTGCTCTACAACCGCCTGACGGGTGTGCGATACCCCAAAGGCGCGGTAATCCGCAAGGACCTGCACCATACCCATGACCCGCTGCCTACCGAGCGCGTTGGCGTGCGCGGCGAAGACCTGGACCATGCCCTCGAAGAGCTGGGCGAGTTCGTGGACGTCACCCGTGATGAACTGGAGCGCATTATCCTGGCCACCGAGCAGCATGCCTTGCAGCGCAGCCTGGGCGGCATCACTGCGGCGTCGGTGATGTCTCGCGATGTGCAATTCGCCAGCCCCGACACGACGCTGGAGCAGGCCTGGGCCATGCTGGCCAGCCATCATCTGAAAACACTGCCGGTGCTGCAGCACGGCAAACTGGTGGGCATTGTCAGCCTCAGCGATCTGGTTGGCCCGGCCATGCAACGTGGCCGCTTCACCTGGCGCGGACTGTTCGGCCGCCCGCCCGTGCGCTTGGCCCAGGTGATGATGCAGCCAGTGGTCAGCGTCAGCAGCCAGCACCCGCTGGAGCGCCTGCTGCCGCTGCTGTGCGAACAAGGCCTGCATTGCCTGCCGGTGCTCGACGATGGCCGCCTGGTGGGGGTGATCACCCAGACCGACCTGATCGCCGGCCTCAAGCGCCAGTTGCTCAGCAAGGCCCAACAGGTTTCAGAGAACAGGGTCCCAGCGTTGTGACCAGTCGCTTGCGCCGGCGGCCACCAGCCGGCGCAGCACGCTGAACGCCTGTTGCAGGGCTTCGCTGTCGCGTTTGCGCGGGTAGACCAGATAGGTTGGGTAGGTGAATTCCGGCGCGTGCGGGACTCGCTCGAAAACCCCGCTGTCGAGGTAGGCTTGAACTACCCGTGTGCGGAAGTAGCCGCTACCGCCTTGGTCGAGAATGAACTGCAGCGCCAGTGGGCCGAGGTTGAAGCTCAGCGCCGGGCGCGCGCAGTCGGGCAAGGCCGCGTCATGCTGGCGACGGAAGGCCTGGCCCCAGTCGATGTAGATATACGGCTCTGGCCGATCGACCCGGCGCACGCGGATCAGCTTTTCTTCCATCAACTGCTCGACCTGCAAACCCGGGCCATAGGTTGGCTGGTAGACCAGCGCAGCGTCCAGCAGGCCCATCTCGACCTTGCGCAGCAGCGCCTCGCCGTCGCTGACCTCGCTGCGGATTGCGTGGCTGGGCAGTTCGCGATGCAGGGCGCTGACCCAATCGAGCATCATCGGGTTGCCCAGGCTCACTTCACCGCCTACATGCAGCACCTGCTGGCAGCCCTCGGGCAGCGGCAGGTCACGGCGCGCCGCCTCCCAGGTCTGCACCAGCTGGTTGGCATAACTGACGAAAGCTTCGCCATCGCAGGTCAAGCTGGCGCCACTGCGGCTGCGCACGAACAACTGGCAACCCAGCTGCTGTTCAAGGCGCTGCACCCGGGCGGTGATCGCCGTTTGCGAAACGAACAGGCGCTCGGCGGCAGCGACCAGGCTGCCGCAACGCACGATCTCCAGAAAGGTACGGGCCTGTTCGATATCCATGGGCTGCTCGGTGGCTTGAGGGGGGCCTATTCTAGGGGTTTTGCACCGAAATAGGGCGCATTGGCGCGTTATGCAAATTTGCAGGTCGGTTGTGACTTTAGTCGCCTGGCGAGGCGGGCGGTGCAGGCCATACTTCAGGTTCGCCCTTCAATAACAACAAAATCGGGTTCCTTTCGATATGAGCTACCAGCACAGCTACGCCCAGTCCATCTCCGACCCTGCCGCTTTCTGGGCGGAACAGGCCGCTCACCTGGCCTGGTATCAAAAACCTGCCCAGGTCTTGCAAGAGAACGCCGATGGCACCCACCGCTGGTTCGCCGATGGCCGGCTCAATAGCTGCTACCTGGCCCTCGATCACCAGATCGAGCAGGGCCGCGGCGAGCAATTGGCGCTGATCTACGATTCGCCGGTGACTGGCGTGCAGCAAACCTACACCTACCTGCAGTTACGCGACGAGGTGGCGCGCCTGGCCGGCTTGCTGCGCGAGCTGGGCGTTAACAAAGGCGACGGCGTGATCATCTACATGCCCATGGTGCCGCAGGCGGCCATGGCCATGCTGGCCTGTGCGCGGATTGGTGCGGTGCACTCGGTGGTGTTCGGTGGCTTCGCCGCCAACGAGCTGGCCCTGCGCATCGATGACGCGCGGCCGGCGCTGCTGCTGACGGCTTCCTGCGGGCTGGAGTTTGACAAGGTGATCCCCTACAAGCCACTGGTCGACCGTGCGCTGCAACTGGCCAGGCATCAGCCGCGCTCGGTACTGGTGCTGCAGCGGCCGCAGGTGAAGGCCGATCTGCTGCCAGGGCGCGACCTGGATTGGCAGGTGGCGGTGCAGACTGCCAAGCCGGTTGAGCCGGTGGCGCTGGATGCCGGTGACCCGCTGTACATCATGTACACCTCGGGCACCACGGGCAAACCCAAGGGCATCGTCCGCGAAAACGGCGGCAACGCAGTGGCACTGTGTTACGCCATGCGCCATATCTATGGCATGCAAGCCGGTGATGTGTGGTGGGGCATTTCCGATGTGGGCTGGGTGGTGGGGCACTCGCTGATCGTCTACGGGCCGTTGATGAGCGGCTGCACCACGATATTCTACGAGGGCAAGCCGATTCGCACGCCAGACGCCGCTGCCTACTGGCGGGTGGTCGAGCAGTATCGGGTCAATGCGCTGTTCTGTGCGCCCACGGCCATGCGTGCCATTCGCAAGGAGGACCCGCAGGGCGAGCGGGTGCGCAACCATGACCTCAGCTCGCTGCGCCATGTGTTCCTGGCGGGTGAAAAGCTCGACTCGAGCACCCATCAATGGCTGGAGCAGGTGAGTGGCAAGCCTGTGCACGACCATTGGTGGCAGACCGAGACCGGCTGGCCAGTCACTGCGCCCTGCGTGGGGCTGGAGGGCAGCGCGGCACGGCCGGGTTCGAGCAACCGCGCCGTGCCCGGCTATCACGTGCGTGTGCTGGACGACGAAGGGCGCCTGCTGGGCCCCCACCAGCAGGGCTCGATCGTGATCGCCCTGCCATTGCCGCCCGGTTGCAGCCAGACGCTGTGGGGCGACCACGCACGTTACCTGCAGGCCTATCTGCACAGCTACCCTGGCTACTACCACACGGGCGATGGCGGCTACCTGGACGATGATGGCTTCGTTTACATCATGGGGCGCACCGATGATGTGATCAACGTGTCCGGGCATCGGCTTTCCACGGGGGAAATGGAAGACCTGGTGGCGCGCCACCCGGCAGTGGCCGAGTGCGCGGTGATTGGCGTGCATGACGAAATAAAGGGCCAGGTGCCGTTGGCGCTGGTGGTGCTCAAGGACGGCGAGGGCATTACCGAGGCGCAGTTGCTGGTCGACCTGGTGCGCTGCGTGCGCGAGGAAATAGGCCCGTTGGCGTGCTTCAACCGGGTGCGGCTGGTGAAGCGCCTGCCCAAGACCCGGTCCGGGAAGATCCTGCGGGCGGTGTTGCGCAAGATTGCAGATGGGCAGGATTACGTCCCGCCTTCGACCTTGGACGACCCGGCAGTGCTGGGAGAGATCGAGGCGCTGCTGGCTGACTTGCCCAGGGCGGTTTAGCCCTGCGGCCCGACCACCTGCAGCTGCCCCAGGCGGCTGCGGGTGCGCATCAGGTCGGCAAGCGGCCCACCC
This sequence comes from Pseudomonas sp. p99-361, assembly GCF_003935475.1. Taxonomy (NCBI): domain Bacteria; kingdom Pseudomonadati; phylum Pseudomonadota; class Gammaproteobacteria; order Pseudomonadales; family Pseudomonadaceae; genus Pseudomonas; species Pseudomonas sp. p99-361. The sequence goes on from NZ_RHQO01000010.1 coordinate 60,737, forward strand.
AGGCTTTCTTCCAGTGGTCGTTTGCCGATCACCGTCACCTGTCTGTCCTGGTCGTACAGCACATCCACCAGGTTGACGAACCGTTGTTGCGCCGCCAGGGAGCAGTCCGCCAGGTCATCCAGCCCATCGATGACCCATTCGTCGTACTGCTCGGCCAGCACCAGGTAGTCGATCACCGCCGTGGCCTTTTCACACAGGTCGTCAAAGCCGAGCACCACGCGCCGGCCCTCCACCGCAAGGGCCCGCAGTGGGCGCTTGTTCACGTCCAGCTGCACGGGCTGTGGCGCGGGTACGTGCAACGCCTGGCGCTGCGCGGCAGTGCCGGGCCATACATAATGCCCTTGGGTGAACCGCTGCTGCTCGCGGTTGGCCGGCAGGCTGCGAAAGTCGGTATCGCCACCGACTTCCAGGACCTCCATCGAGCTGTTGATCAGGCGGATCACCGGCAGGAAACGCTCATGGTACAGGGGGTTGGGCAGCAGCCCCTCAGGCGCGTAGTTGGACGTCACCAGCAAAAACACCCCGCGGCTGAACAAGGCATTGAACAGCCGGGTGAGCAGCATGGCATCGCCAATGTCATGTACATGGAATTCATCGAAACACAGCACCCGGCAATCGCCTATCAGCTCGTCCAGGGTCGCGCCCAGTGCGTCGTCCAGCGCCCGGTGGCGATGCATGCCTTGGTGCAGGCGGGCAAAAAAATCATGAAAGTGCAGGCGCTTCTTGGCTTGGACCGGTACGGCCTGATAGAAGCCGTCGAGCAACCAGCTTTTGCCCCGGCCGACCGAGCCGTACAGGTACAGGCTACGCGGCTGGCCTTGCTCCAATTGTGCCAATTGCCTGGCCATGCAGTCGATCACCCGGCGTTGGCCATCGCTGAGCTGATAACCGCGGCTGTGCGCCTTGTCTTCGAACCAGGCGAGCAGTTCGCTCTGATGCGCGGCAGCGCCGCGCAGGCGTTGGCCAAGTTGGCGCAGCGGGGTAGGGATCCAGGCAGGCAAAAGCACAGCTCCTTGGGCATTGACGGGGCAGTGTGCAGCTTGCCCGAGGGCGGCGATTTTGACCAATAGAGAAATTGCGCGGCAATCATCACTTCTCGCGATAGGTGTCGCCGCCACGGCTGCCGCTGGGCTATGCCTTGCGTTCCAGCTGGCGCTCGATCATGTACTTCACCGCCAGGCGGCGCTCTTTCAGGTGGCGCAGGTCCTCGTCGACGAAATTGCCTGCCGAGATGGCCTCGGCGGCCAGTACCTGGTTGTCGATATCGACGTACTCATCCAACAAGCGATCCAGTGCCTTGTCGGCCTGGCGACGTTGTTGAACGATCTCGCGTGGGTAGTGCAGGTCCTGGTAAAGGTCGTGAGAGACAGGCATGGGTTCCTCCTTGGTCAATGCAGATGGGTTATCTGATTTGAAGGGAGGAACGCGAATGTGTTGAAGCGAAGCGAGAAGAAAACGACGGATGGTAGGCGGCGGCGGCAGAAATGACTAAGCCGCTGTTTTTTGACAATTTTTTTTCATCAGGGGGTTCACAGATCGAAACTTTGTTGTTAAAGTGCCGCGCATTCCAAGACAACACGCAGTTGTCACTCACTTGGAATTGTCAGAGCAGCTCACGCTGCATCCGATACAGGGGCGTCGCCAAGCGGTAAGGCAGCAGGTTTTGATCCTGCCATGCGTTGGTTCGAATCCAGCCGCCCCTGCCATTTCCCAGTTCCAAACGTAACTTGCCCGGTGCTTATTCTGATGAGCGTCGGGTTTTGTCGTTTCTGCGCGTGCGAAATGCCACACCCACTGTGGCCGCAGCGTTGCGTTGGCCCAGGGCCGCAAAGCGGCCCAGCCATTGGTCAGCCCTGGCGCACTGCCAGGCCGCCCAGCATCTCGTTGAGCACCCGCGCCAGTTCATCGGCTTGCACCGGTTTCTGCATCACCAGGCTGCCCGGCAATTCCAACCCTTGCAACTCCGCATAGCCAGTAAGAAACACCACCGGCAGGTGCGGGCGCCGCTCGCGGGCCGCCAATGCCAGTTGCCCTCCGTTGAATTCCGGCATGGCGAAATCGGTCAGCAGCAAGTCAATCTCGTCATCCAGCAACGCCAGTGCCTGTTCGCCGCTGTGCGCCTGGCGCACCTGGTAGCCGTACTGGCGCAGTACATCGCCGAGCATGTCACGTACCAGATGGTCATCGTCCACCAGCAGTACGGTCCGGTTACGGCCGCTATCGTTGATCGAAAGGCTGAGCACGGCAGCTGCCGGTTCACTGACCGCGCGGTCTTTCACTGCTGGCAGGTATACCGCCACCTCGGTACCACGCCCTGGCTTGGTGTCGATGCGCACACCACCACCGGACTGTTTGGCGAAACCAAAGACCTGGGCCAGCCCAAGCCCTGAACCCTTGCCGATATCCTTGGTGGTAAAGAACGGCTCGAACACCTTGGCCACCACCTCTTCGCTCATGCCGCACCCGGTGTCGCGAATGCTCAGCATCACGTATTCGCCCCGCTCCGGGTCTTCCGGGCGCTGTGGGGGGGTGTCGATGCAGGTGTTGTGGGTCGCCAGGATCAACTGGCCGCCATCGGGCATGGCATCGCGGGCATTGATGGCCAGGTTGAGAATGATCATTTCAGTCTGGGTCGGGTCGGTCAGCGCCTGCCACAGGCTTGGGTCCAGGTCCAAGCGCACCGAGATATTGCCGCCCAAGGTGCGGCGTAACAGTTCCTCAAGGCCTGCCAGGGTACGGTTGAGGTTCAGCGGTACCGGTTCCAGGCGCTGGCGACGGGAGAAGGCGAGCAATTGCGAGGTCAACTTGGCACCGCGCTCACCCGCTTCGCGAACATGCTTGAGGCGCGACCGGGCTTTGTCCAGGTCGCCCCGGGTCAGGTCGCGGTCAAGGAAACTGGCACCGGTGAGGATCACGGTCAGCAGGTTGTTGAAGTCGTGCGCCACGCCGGCAGTCAGCTGGCCGACCGCTTCCAGGCGTTGCATCTGCTGCAAGGCGGCCTCGATGCGCTCGCGCTCATCGATCTGCTCGCGCAGGCGAGCATTGGCTTCGGCCAGGCCCAGCGCGGTTTCGCGCTCGCTGGTGATGTCCCGGGCGACCACGTAAAGCAGGGTGTCTTCGGGCACCACGACCCACGACAGCCAGCGTTGCTGGCCACTGGCGTGAAGGATGCGGCCAACGAAACGCACGCTGGTACGGCCGTGCGCGAGCGCGGCCAGTTCGGTCAACAGCAGTTCCTGATCGCTGTCGGGCAACAGGTGCAACAGCGACGACTGGCTCAGGCGCTCGCGGGAAAAGCCCAGGCTGGCTTCCCAGGCGGGGTTCAGCGCCACCGGGGTCAGGTCCTTGTTCAGCACTGCCAGCAGATCCTGTGACAGCTCCCAGGCGCGGTCGCGTTCACGGGTGCGGCGCTCGACCCGCTCGCCCAGCATTTCGTTGAGCTGGCGCAGTGCCTGGGTGGCCAGGCGCTGGGTGTTGATGTCTTGCAGCACGCCGGAAAAGCGCACGCACTGACCGTTCACGAACTGGCTCTGGCCACTGCTGAGCAACCAGCGCGGCTCCTGGCCACTGGGTTGGGCAGTGCGAAATTCCACCCGGTACTGGCCACCACTTTCGGGCAGCATGGCGTATTCGACGGCATCGCGCACCAGCGCCAGGTCGTCTGGGTAGATGCCGTCGTAGAATACCTGCATGGTCATGTCGGCGCTGGCGGGCAGACCGAACAGGGTCTTGCAGCGCTCGTCGCATATCAACAGGCCATCTTGCGGGCGCAGGTCCCAGGTGCCCATGCCCGCGGCGTCGATGGCGATGCGCGCCCGCGCTTCGACATCGACCAGCGCCTCCTCGGCGCGGCGCCGGCGCTGGCGCTCCTGCACTTCGGTCATTGCCCGGCGTACCGCCTTGGGCAGTAGCTGCAGGTTCTTCTTCAGCACATAGTCGGTAGCACCCAGGCGGATCATTTCCACGGCGTGCTCTTCGCCGTAGATCCCGGATAGAAATATGAACGGGGTGTCGGCAGCCAGGCGCTGGGCGATGGCCAGCACCTCGGTGCCGGACGAGCCCGGCAGCACGCAGTCGCAAAGGATCAGATCGTAGTGGTCCTGCTTCAGGGCATGCTCGACCCCCGTATGGTCGAATACCAGATGCGATTGCACATGCAGCCCGCTGCGCTCCAGGCGCATCAAGGTCAGCTCGGCGTCCATCGAGCTGTCTTCGACCATCAGTAGTTTCAACGGCGTTTGCGGCATCGTTGCGGCGGCCTCAATTGCTACCGCGACGGTTCAGCCGCAGCGAGCCAGGTGGTGGTTCATTCAGTACGGCCCAGAAGATGCCCAGGTCGGAAATGGCGGCGACGAATTCCTTGAATTCCACGGGTTTGACCACATACGCGTTGACCCCTAGCTCGTAGGCGCGCAGCAGGTCGGGCTCTTCGCGGGACGAGGTCAGCATGACCGTGGGGATGCTACGTAGCTCGGCAGTGGCGCGCACTTCCTTGAGCACCTCCAGGCCGTCGACTTTGGGTAGCTTCAGGTCCAGCAGCATTACAGCAGGGTTGCCGTCATCACGATCGGCATAGGCGTTGCGGCGCAACAGGTAGTCCAGCGCCTCGGCACCGTCGCGCAGGACGATGACCTCGTTGGCCAACTGGCTACGCTCCAGAGCCAAAAGCGTCAGCTCCAGGTCTCGTGGATTGTCTTCGACCAGCAGGATGGGTTTGAGCATGATTGTTCAGGTGCCTCGGGTAGTCGCGGGTTGGCGCGGTAGAGAAAAGTGGAAACTGGCGCCATGGTCGATCTGGCCCTCGGCCCAGACACGGCCATCATGGCGCTCGATGATACGGCGCACGCTTGCCAGGCCAATCCCTGTGCCTTCGAACTCTTCCATGCGGTGCAGGCGCTGGAATACCCCGAAAAGCTTGTTGGCGTAGGCCATGTCGAAGCCCACGCCGTTATCGCGGATACAGATTTCGGTTTCTTCCGGGTGCTGCTCGGCGCTGATCGAAATGCGCGCGGGCTCACGACCGCGGGTGTACTTGATGGCATTGGCGATCAAGTTGTGCAATGCCAGGTTGATGAATGCCGGGTCCCCGATCACCTTCGGCAGTGGCGCAATGTCCCAGATGATCTCGCGGCCTTGGTAATCGGGCGCCAGTTCGCTGCGGATAGCCTCGACCAGGGCGTTCAGGTCGACATCGGACATGCGCAGGGCAGAGCGGCCCATTTGCGAGAAGTTGAGCAGGTTGTCCACCAGGCTGCCGGCGAAATTGGCGGCTTCACCGATGTGCTGCAGGAAGCGCTGGCCACGCTCGCTCAACCCTGCGCCCTCGATTTCGCCGAGCAGCTCGGTATAGCCGGCAATGTGCCGCAGCGGCGCGCGCAGGTCGTGGGAAACGCTGTACGAAAACGCCTCGAGTTCCTTGTTCGAGCGGCGCAGTTCACCGGCCAGCTGTGCCAACTCCTCGGCCTTGCGCAGCACAATGCCCAGCACCGCCGTGCGCAGATCCTGCACGCCCTCGACCACCAGTGGCTCCCAAGGTGCGCAGTAGCCATGCAGTCGCTCCTGCCAGCGCTCGAAACTGTGCCGCGGGTCGAGGTTGCCCTGTGGCCCCACCTGCTTGGTCGGCTGGCCTGCCCAATTCACCGTGCGTACCTGTTCGGGGCGGAACCACAGTAGGTAGTGCGAATGGATCTGCGAAATCGCAACGGCCAGCACGCCACCGGCATGGTCTGCCAGCTCGGGCAACTCGTCGATGTCGCGGCGCACGTTGTCGGTGCAAAATACATGTTCGTTGCCACGTTGGCTCAGCCAGTGCACCAGCGCCGTGACCTGGGCGGTGGGTGGCGTCTGGCCGAACAGGTCGCAGCGCTCTGCCGAGATCACCGCGGCGCCCTGGGCGTCGGCAAAGGCCAACAGGACGTCGGGCACGTCGCGCAGGCCATCGCTGACGCTGTCATGGTCGGCCATGGACGAAATCATGCGGACAATGTGCTGGCGCAGTTCCAGGACCTTGCTGGTGCTGGCATGTGACTCGCGGGATTCGACCTGCAACGACAGCACGCTGGCCAGTAGCTCGCAGGCGGTGCGCGTACGCAAATCTACAGGCCTGGGTTGCTGATGGTGGCAAGAAATCAGCCCCCACAACTCCCCATCGGCCACGATCGACAGGGACATCGACGCCAGGGTACCCATGTTGCGCATGTATTGCAGGTGCACCGGTGAAACGCTGCGCAGTGTCGCAAAGCTCATGTCCAGCGCCTTGCCGGTACGCGGGTTGGCTGCCGGCAGCAGCGGCGAGGGCTGATAGTTGGCGTCTTCGATCACGCGGATACGGTTGACCCGGTACAGTTCGCGCGCCTGGCGCGGGATGTCCGAGGCCGGAAAGCACAACCCCAGGTAGCTGGGGTAGCCCGGGTCGGCGACCTCTGCCAGAACCTGGCCATTGCCTTCTGCATCGAAGCGGTAAGCCTTGACCCGGCCAAAACCGGTGATGCGCTTGAGTTGAACCACCGTTTGCTGCAGCAGCTCTTCAAGGCTGCCGGCCAGGTGCAGGGTGCTGACGAAGTTGCGCACCAGCGGGTAGTAATCGCCTTGCCCGGTGAGGTCGGACGGCAGCCGCGGTGGTTCGAGTTCAGCGATCAGCACCTGATCGTGACGGTGGGCCAGCAGGTGCAAGGCGGCGGTGTGCGGTGCCCCTTCGCACAGGTGCACATCACCAATGTGAAAGGGGAATACTTCGTCTTCGGGTAACCGCGAAAGGTGCATGCGCAAGTCGAACTCGCCACTGACCAGCTCGGCGAAATGGCAACCGATAAGCTCCCTGGCCGGCTTGCCCAGCCACTGTTCGACGTTTTCACTGGCCTGGAGTACCCGCAAGTCGGCTTCGTCGACGACCACCAGGAAACCGTGGGGCTGGACGCTGCCGGGCACCTGGATCGGTTCCTGAGCGCAACGCTCCACGGCTTGGGCGAGCGTGCTATCTGCAGTCATCAATTGAAAGCTCCTGTCTTGTCGGTCCATGCTTGCCGCACGAGTTTGAGGCAGGATGATGGAGGTACACCTTATCAGAATATCGGCCCATTCGCCGGCTTCTGGCCATTTGAGGTCTGTGAGTCACGATGGGTTCTGCCCCTTGCAGGTTTTTTTTCATCGAACGCTATCGCTTTGTTGCTAATACCAAAAAACGGTCGGTTGCAGCTTTTGGCGCCGTGCCTCGCTGCTAGGCTCAATTGAGCATAGAGCGATAAGGACAACAAGGTGAAGGAGCGCTTACTGGCCGGGTTGTTTGGCCTGTTACTGAGCAACGCTGGGGCAGCGGCAGAATTCCTGGTGGAGGTGCGGGTGCTGGTGCAGCGCGGCTGCATGCTGGTCACCCAGGCCCGCGACGCGGGCGCGCAGGCTGCTGGGCGAATCGACCTGGGTGCTGCGCCGCGGCTGGATGGCCCGGCGGCACCGCTGGCCGGGGTGTTGCTGAGCCAGCGCCCGCCGCGCCTAGAGTGCAACCCCGACACGCCTTATCAAGTACAGGTCGACGGCGGCCAGCACGGCGGCACTGGCGACGTGCGTTTCCTGGCCAGCGACGACGCCCCGGGCCGGCCTATTCCTTATCGGCTCTATCGCGACGCGGCCTGGCGCGAGCCACTGCCAGTGAACGTTGCGCAGGCGGCCCGGGTGCCCGATAGCGGCTCGGCCGAGTTGCCGCTGTATGCGCGAATCGACACGCTGGCCTGGGTGCCGAAAGCCGGCCTGTACGCCGACCTGTTGAAAGTCACGGTCACTTGGTGAGGATGCTGCCATGCACAAGGACGCGCAGCCATGAACCGCACCTCGATCCTGCTGTTGACCCTGGGGCCTTTACTGGTACCAGGCGGTGCAGCGCATGGCAGCGCCACTGGCTTCATTCAGGCGCGGCTGGTGATCAGCGCCGCCTGCCAGATCAGCAGCAACGAAGCGCAACCGGCGACCCTGGCCAACCCGGGCTTGCTGGACTTCGGCGAGCGGGGCCCGAACTGGGACCAGCCGCTGCGTAGCCGGGTGGATGAAGCGGGCGGCGAGGGCAGCCTGCAAATCAGTTGCACCCCCGAAGTGCGTGCATTCAACGTGCGCATCAATGGTGGCATGCATGGCGACGACGGCATTCGTCGCCTCAGCAACGGCAGCCAGCTGATTCCCTATCAGCTGGCAGTGGACCCGGGCGGTAACAGCCGTTACGGCATCGGCCAGGCACGGGCCTTCGTCATCAGCAGCACGCAACAGATACCGATCCCCATCTACGGCGTGGTGGTGGCGCAACCGCGTGCGCTGCCAGCCGGGCTGTACCGCGACACCCTCCGGGTGACCCTGGACTGGTAACCACGCAAGGAGACTCCGATGCGAACGAACCTTTCATGCTGCATCCTCGCCGGCCTGGGTTTGGCCCTGGCCACGCAGGCCCAGGCCGCCACGGTGACCGGGACCATCAACTCGACGCTGACCTTGACGGCGGCCTGCCAGGTGAATGGCAGTTCAGGCACCTCGGGGTTGAACTTCGGCTCGCTGGATTTCGGCACCCAGGATGCCTTGTTCACCACGGCCAACGCACAGGTGCTGGGTAGCGGTGGCGCGCTGAGCATTCTGTGCTCAGCGGGCACGGTGCCGGCGATTCGCGTGCGTGCAGGGTCGCATGATGGTCAATCGACCGGCGGCACCCGTGCACTGGCTGATGGCGCGGGGAATTTCGTGCCCTACGACTTCTATACCGACTCCGGGCGCACCACCGTGTTGGCCATCGATGGCACCATCACCCTGCCAACCAGTACCGGTGTGGCGCAAACCGTCAACCTGTACGGCCAGGCGCGTGGCAAGGCCGGGTTGCCAGCTGGGGTGTACACCGACACGGTAGCCGTCGAGTTGTCGTTCTGAGCCATGCGCCATTGGCTGACGGTGGGCCTGGCTGGCCTTGGTGCGCTACTGGCGGCGCCACTGGATGCGGCCACTACCAGCACCTTCACGGTCGCGGCGCAGGTCGCTGCCGGTTGCCTGGTGGTGGGCGGTGTCAGCCAGTATGGGGTGCTGAACTATGGCACCCAGTCGGCGTTGTCCACCAGCGTGCTCAGTACCTCGCTGGGCGGCACCACGGTGACCTTCCAGTGCACCCCGGGTGTGGCGGTGAGCATGAGCCTGGGCGGTGGCCAGAACAGTACCAGCGGCACGCGCCATCTGAAGAACACCAGCGGCAGCCAGGTCCTGGCCTACCAGTTGTACCGGGATGCCGCCTACAGCCAGCCGTTGGGCATAGGGCAGAGCGCCACCGTGAGCTACAGCGACGCCACGGCGATCAAGCTGCCGGTGTATGGGCGGGTTCAGCTGACCGGCAAGCTGCCGGCAGGGACTTATACCGATGTTGTGCAAGTGATGGTGACCTGGTGAACGCCAGCGGCGCCAATGACCAGTGCTAAGGAGAGCTTGATGGCAGTAGGCGCGAAGTGGGCGCGAGGGCTGATCGGGTTGTGGTGGTTGGCAAGCTTGCCGGCTGGTGCAGCCACCTCGGTGTTGATCTGGCCGATTGACCCGGTGCTGGAGGCCGACCAGAAGGCCGGCGCACTGTGGCTGGAAAACCGCGGTACCGAGGCTGCCAACTTGCAGGTGCGGGTGTTTGCCTGGCACCAAGGGCGTTACCAGGAGCAGTTCCAGGCCCAGCGCGAGATCATCGGCAGCCCGCCGGTGGCCAATATTCCTCCTGGGCAGAAGCAATTGATCCGCCTGACCCGCACCGGCCCTTCACCTGCCGGCCAGGAAAAGGCCTATCGCATCATCATCGACGAAATTCCGCCGGCCATCCCGCTCGACAAGGCCGGCCCCGGCACCACGGCCGCCATTCGGCTGCAGATGCGCTATTCCGTACCGCTGTTCGTCTACGGCGAAGGGCTGTGGGGCAAGGCGGACCCCGAGGGCGGGCGCGCCACCGCCAGCGTGGGCAAGCCCCAGTTGAGCTGGCGGCCTGTCACGGTGGAGGGCAAGCCTTATGTGGAGCTGCGCAATACCGGCCCGGTGCATGCACGGCTGACCGACGTGGTGCTGCAGCAGGGCGGCCAGCGCAAGGCGCTGGTCGAAGGTTTGCTGGGCTATGTGCTGCCGGGCGCGAGTATGCGTTGGCCGGCACCCGTGGCGCCGAATACAGGCAGTGTGCTGCAAGGCCGGGTCAACGGCCAGGCCACGGCCGGCACCATACCCCAGGGGCAGTGAACCAGCACCAGAATGCAGCGCAGGGGCCAAGGAGGACCCGGCAATGGTTGGATACCGTGTGTGAAATGGCTAGCGCTGAGGTTGCGCCGCGGGTGCCTGCAGTTGGCCGTGCTTGGCCCAGCGCTGGCGCTGGCCGACGACCTGCCGCCGCCGCCCACGGAGCTGTCCGCCATTGCCGACGCCACGCTGTTCCTCGACCTGATGGTGAACCGCATGCCCAAGGCTGAGCTGGTGCCGGTGCAGCAGCGGGCCGGCCAGTTGTACCTGGACAGCGCCGTGTTGCGTGCGGCGGGTGTGACACTGCCCGGCGACCCCCAGGGCGAGATCGCCCTGGACGCGGTGAGCGGGCTGCACGCCGATTACGACAGCCGGAACCTGCGGCTGTTGCTGCAAGTGCCGCCGGCCTGGTTGCCCGAGCAACAGGTCGGCGATCGTAACCTGTACCCGCCTAGCGATGCGCGGAGCAGCTTCGGCGCGTTGTTCAACTACGACCTGTACCTGAACGACACCGATGACGGCGGCACCTACCTGGCGGCCTGGAACGAACTGCGCGTGTTCGACGGCTGGGGCACCTTCGCCAGCACCGGGCAATGGCGCCAATCGTTCAATGGCGCGCAGGCCGACCCGGCAAGGCGGGGCTTTCTGCGCTACGACACCACCTGGCGCTTCACCGACGAGCAGCGCCTGTTGACCTACGAGGCCGGCGATTTCGTTACCGGGGCACTGCCCTGGACCCGTTCGGTACGGGTGGGCGGCGTGCAACTGTCGCGCGACTTCGCCGCGCGGCCGGACCTGGTCACTTACCCCTTGCCGGCCTTTGCCGGCGAAGCCGCGGTACCGACCTCGCTCGACCTGTTCATCAACGGCTACAAGGCCAGTTCCAACGAATTGCAGCCAGGCCCCTACACGCTGACCAACGTGCCGTTCATCAACGGTGCCGGCGAAGCGGTGGTGGTCACCACCGACGCCCTGGGCCGGCAGGTTTCCACCACCTTGCCGTTCTACGTCACCAGCAGCCTGTTGCAAAAAGGCCTGTCAGACTATTCGATAGCGGCCGGGAGCCTTAGGCGTGACTACGGTGTGAGGGACTTTGCCTACGGCGCGGGGGCGGCCAGCGCCAGCCTGCGCCATGGGGTAAGCGACACGTTCACCGTGGAAACCCACCTTGAAACCGCTGCCTCGCTGATGCTGGGTGGCCTGGGTGGCAACCTGCGGCTGGGCAACTTCGGTGTGCTCAATGCCGCGCTCGCGCAGAGCCGTTTCGACGGCGATCAGGGGCAGCAGGTCGCGCTGGGTTACCAATACAACAGCCAGCGCTTCGGTTTCAGCTACCAGCGCCTGCAACGGCGTGCCGACTATGCCGACCTGAGCCGGGTCGACACCCCGGACATACAGGCAAGCACTCGCAGCGAGCAGGTCAGCCTCAGCCTCAACCTTGACAGGTACGGCAACGTCGGTGCCGGCTACTTTGACGTGCGCGCTGCAGACGGCACGCGTACCCGGCTGATCAACCTGAGCTACAGCAGGCCGTTGTCAGGCAGCAGCAGTGTGTACCTGTCGGCCAACCGCGAAATCGCTGGCGGGCAGTGGGCCGTGCAGGCGCAACTGGTGATTCCGTTCGACACCCATGGCACGCTGGCGCTAGGCCTGGAACGCAGCAACACCGGTGAAACCCTGCAGCGGGTCAATTACGGGCGCGCCGTGCCGGTAGGCAGCGGCGTGGGCTATAACCTCGGCTATGCCCAGGGTAGCGAGCGCGATGCCTATCGCCAGGCCGATGTGACCTGGCGCTTGCAGTCGGTACAGCTACAGGCCGGCGTATATGGCAGCAGCGGCGCAACGACCCGCTGGGCCGATGCCAGTGGTTCGCTGGTATGGATGGATGGGCTGTTCGCCGCCAACCGGATCGACGACGCTTTCGTCGTGGTCAGTACCGACGGCTATGCCGATGTACCGGTGCGCTATGAAAACCAGGAGGTCGGCCGTACCGACGCCGGCGGCCACCTGCTGGTGCCGTACAGCAGTGGTTACTACCGCGGCAAGTACGAGATCGACCCCATGGACCTGCCGCCCGATGTGCTGGCGCCGAATGTGGAGCAGCGTGTGGCCGTGCGCCGCGGCAGTGGCTACCTGCTGGAGTTCCCGCTGAAACGGGTACTGGCGGCGAGCATCGAGCTGGTTGATGCCAGCCAGCAGCCGCTGAAACTGGGCAGCCGGGTGACCCACGAGCAATCGGGCAGCCAGGCTGTGGTCGGTTGGGACGGGCTGGTGTACCTGGAGAACCTGTCGCCACGCAACCGCCTGCAGGTCGCGCTGGAGGGGGGCGGGCGCTGCCAGGTCGAGTTCGACTTCCCCGAAGCGCAAGGTTCGATCCCGTTGCTTGGGCCGTTGGTGTGCCGATGACGGCCTGGCAGCGGGGCCTGCTGGCAAGCTTGCTGTGGTTGCCCATGGGGGCCGCCTGGGGGTTGTGCTCATCGGTGGCGACCCTGCCGGCCGCGTTCGGCAGCCTCAATTCCACGCAGGTGCGCACCACGGCACAGAACGCCTCGACCCTGAACTCGGGGTTGCAGTGCACAGGGTCGCTGCTGAGCGTGCTGAGCAACAGCGACCATTTCTATCTCACTATCACGTCGCCCAGCAGCGGCCTGGTAGGCCCGACGGGGGATGTGATTCCTTACACGGTGTACGGCGACAACACCACCAATTACCCGATTGCCCGCGGCGTGGCCTATGACTTCGCCCGTACCGGCATTCTCGACCTGTTGGGTTTGCTCGGCGGCACCACCCCCAAATCGGTGCCGCTGTACATGCGCACCCAGGTGGGCAGCAATGTTGCCGCTGGCCTGTACCAGGAAACCCTGACCATTGCCTGGAGCTGGGACTACTGTTCGGGCATTGGCTTGCTCGGCGCCTGCCTTGGGCGCGACGTCGGTTCAGGCAGCAAGACCCTGACCGTGAGCCTGACAGTGACCAACGATTGCCAGATCACCACGCCCAACATCAACTTCGGCAGTGCCCCGGTGGTGGCAGGGTTCGCCACGGTCAGCCAGAGCCTGAGTGTGTCGTGCACCAAGGGCAGCAACTACACGGTTGGCCTGGACGACGGGCAGAACGTGGCCAATGGCAGGCGGCGCATGAAATCTACCACCAGCAATTACCTGGCATACGACATTTTCAAAGGTGCCGGTACGGTGCGGTGGGGCGCGGTCGGTGCGGCACGCCGCGCGAGCACTGATGCGGATGTGAACCCCGGTGCCGGTACCGGCACCGGCAGCCAGGTGTTCAACTACAACGCCAAGGTCTACACCGACCAGGCCACGCCGCCCGCGGCCAGCTATACCGACAGTGTGATCCTGGATGTGCAGTTTTGAAGGCGTGCGCCAACCGCGGGGTCAGCGCAAGTCACCAAGCATGCCTGCCAGCGTCTCCAGCACGGCGCCGGCCAGTGCCTTGGAGCGCGCGCCCGACCAGCCGGTGGCGGCGTTGGGCGCATCATCATGGTCCTTGAATGGCATTTCCAGGGTCAGCGACAGGCAGTCGTACGCCATGCCCACCGCATTGCAGGCCAGGGTGGTGTTCGCCTGGCCAGGCTCGTCGCGGGTGTAGCCATGTACCGTCTGGAAGTCGCGGGTAAGGCTGCACAGGGTGCTGCGGAACTGCGCCTCAAGCTTTGCCAGCCGGGGTGTGTAGCCTGGGTTGCCCTCGCACGCCGCCGTGAATACATGGGGGATTTCTTCATCACCGTGCACGTCGATGAAGGCGTCCACACCATATTGCTTCATCTGCGCCTGGGCGAAGAACACTTCCGGGGTGAGTTCGACACTGGCGTCCTGCCAGGCACGGTTGAGGTCCTTGCCTTTGAAGTTGGTGCGCAAATGGCCAAGGAAGGCGCCGTCGGGGTTCATGTTGGGGATCAGGTACAGATCGGCTTTGCCCAGCAGTTGCTGAATCACCGTGTCGTTAGCCTGCAGGCGGTCTATCACGCCCTCCATGAACCATTCGGCCATGTGCTCGCCGGGGTGTTGCTGGGCGATCAGCCATAGCTTGCGCTTGCCCTCGGCACCATCACCCGCCCGTAGCAGGGGAATGTCCCGGCCTTGCACGCTGCGGCCGCTTGCCAGCAATTCGACACCGGGCAGTTGCCGGGCCCGCTCGATCAACTGGTTGTGGCGAGCGCGCGGGTAAGGTTCGAAGTAGGCGAACCAGACCTGCGGCTGTTCAGCCTTGAGCTCGAACGAAAGCGCGCTGCCATCGAACTGGCTGGGTACCCGGAACCAGCGTTGCTGGTCGTAACTGGCAACGGCGTTGTAGCCGCTCCAGGCATGCTTGTACGAAGCGCCAGAGGCGTTGTCGAGGCTGAAGCGGTGGACCTGGCCCAGCGTCAGCCCGCTGACCCTGAAGTGGAACCACTGGTAATGGTCGCTGTGGGTGTCCGGGCGGATGGCCAGGCGCACCTGCGCCGGGTTGCTGGCATCCAGTACCTGGATATTGCCAGAATCGAAATCGCAGTCGATGTGCAGGGGGGACAGCGTTACGCTCATGGGCCGGGCTCCTTTGTGGGCATTGTTGTAGGCGTACTGTACACGGCTTGGCCGTGCAAAGTGGCGCTCGGTCCCATGACCCCCCCTGCAGAGTGTCTCAGTCCCAATCAGGGGCAAGGCCCGGCGGGCTGACTTCACGGCCATTGCGTTCCAGCGTGGCGATGCGTGCCATGTCTTGGTCATCCAGCTTCAGGCTACGGGCCAACAGATTGCTGGCCAGGTTCTCGCGCTGGGTCGACGAGGGGATCACCGCGTAGCCCAGTTGCAGGGCCCAGGCCAGGGCAACCTGGGCCACCGTGGCCTTGTGCTTGGTGGCGATCTCGGTCAGCACCGGGTCCTTCAGCACCTTGCCGTAGGCCAAGGTCATGTAGGACGTGACAGTGATGCCTTGCGCCTCGAGGTAGGCAGCCAGCTTGCTGTTCTGCAAGTACGGGCTGAGCTCGATCTGGTTGGTGGCGATTTCGCCTTTGCCCACCACCTCGATGGCTTGCTCGGTCAACGCGATATTGAAGTTCGACACCCCGATCTGGCGGGTCAGGCCCGCTTTCTTGACCTCGGCCAAGGCGGCCATGTAGGCGGGCAGGTCAACGCCGTTGCCCGGGGCTGGCCAGTGGATCAGCAACAGGTCCACGTAGTCGGTGCGCAGTTTTTCCAGGCTTTCCTTCAAGCTGTCTTGCAGCTTGCCAGGGGCGTAGTTGTCGACCCAGATCTTGGTGGTAATGAACAATTCACCGCGTGGTACACCGCTCTCGGCGATGGCCTGGCCGACCTCTGCTTCGTTCTTGTAGATCTGCGCGGTGTCGATGGCCCGGTAGCCTAGCTCGAGGGCGGCCTTGACCGAGTCGATGACCGTCTGGCCCGTAAGGCGAAAAGTACCGAGACCAAAAGATGGAATGCTCATGAGGTGGCTCCTGCTAGGTGAGGGAAGGGGCTGGAATTCAGCCAGGGGGTGCAGCCCCGTCCGTTGTTTGAGTGTGGAGCAGTGTGCAAGTTTGACGCGGTTTGATTAAGGCGGTGTTCGGCCAAGGACATTTGATCCCCAGGCAAAAAAGGGCGCAGGCGTGGGTGGGCTGGGAGGAAGCTGGGGCAGGGTTGAGCGGTACCGGCGGGTGCAAATGAAACGGCCCGCCATCGCGGCGGGCCGTGGGTGTTGCAGGTGGCAATCAGCGGCGACGGAACAGCGGCAGCGGCTCGTCGGTAGCGGCCTGGTAGGTCACCGAGAAGTCCTTGAGGCCCTGCAATGCGTCTTCCGGGTCCTTGTCGGCACGGATGGCGAATGCATCGAAACCGCAACGGGCCATGTAGAACAACTGGTCGCGCAGCACGTCACCAATGGCACGCAGCTCGCCCTTGAAGCCGTAGCGGTCACGCAGCAGGCGCGCGTTGGAGTAGCTGCGCCCGTCGGTGAAGGCGGGGAAGTTCAAGGCGATGACCTGGAAGTACTGCACGTCTTCACCGATTTCTTCGGCTTCCTGGTCGCTGTCCAGCCACACGCCAAGGCCGCCGTCGCGGGCCTTGAGCACATGGGCATGGTCACGCCACATCTGCAGCGGAACGATGTAGTCGTCGCAGTTGGTCAGCTCGTCGAAAGCCGTTTCCTTGGGCAGCAGGTGCCAGGTTTCGTCGACGATCTGATTGTTCTTAATGATTCGCTGCATAGACGCGTTCCTTGAAGGGGTCGATACCGATACGCTGGTAGGTGTCGATGAAACGCTCTTCCTCGGTACGTTGCTCGACGTACACCGCGATCAGCTTTTCGATCACATCGGCCATGTCATCCTGGGCGAAGGACGGGCCGAGGATCTTGCCCAGGCTAGCGCCGCGTGCAGCGTTGCCGCCCAGCGACACCTGGTAGAACTCCTCACCTTTCTTGTCCACGCCGAGGATGCCGATGTGGCCCACGTGGTGGTGGCCGCAGGCGTTCATGCAGCCGGAAATGTTCAGGTCGATTTCGCCGATGTCGAACAGGTAGTCCAGGTCGTCGAAGCGGCGCTGGATGGACTCGGCAATCGGGATCGACTTGGCATTGGCCAGCGAGCAGTAATCACCGCCCGGGCAGCAGATGATGTCGGTCAGCAGGCCGATGTTCGGGGTGGCGAAGCCGCTTTCGCGCAATTCCAGCCACAGCGCGTGCAGTTGGCGCTGCTCGACATCGGCCAAGATGATGTTCTGCTCGTGCGAGGTACGCAGGAAGCCGAAGCTATAGCGCTCGGCCAGGTCGGCCACGGCGTCCAGCTGCTTGTCGGTCAGGTCACCCGGGGCCACGCCGGTGGGTTTGAGCGACAGGGTAACGGCCACGTAACCCGGCCGCTTGTGAGCGCGGGTGTTGCGCGAGCGCCAGCGGGCGAAGCCAGGGTACTCGGCGTCCTGGGCGGCGAAGTCGACGTTGTCCAGGGCCAGGTATTCGGGGTCGACGAAGTGGCGCGATACCCGCTGCACTTCGGCTTCGGTCAGGGTAGTGCTGCCGCCACGCAGGTGGACCATTTCGGCCTCGACCTTTTCGGCGAACACTTCCGGGGTCAGGGCCTTGACCAGGATCTTGATCCGCGCCTTGTACTTGTTGTCACGGCGACCGTAACGGTTGTACACGCGCAGGATGGCGTCGAGGTAGCTGATCAGGTCTTGCCACGGCAGGAATTCGTTGATGAACGAGCCGACCACCGGGGTACGCCCCAGGCCGCCGCCTACCAATACGCGGAAGCCCAGCTCACCGGCCGCATTGCGCACCGGCTCCAGGCCGATATCGTGCACTTCGATGGCGGCACGGTCTTCCTGGGAGCCATTGATGGCAATTTTGAACTTGCGCGGCAGGAAGGCGAATTCCGGGTGGAAGGTGGTCCACTGGCGCACGATTTCGCACCATGGCCGCGGGTCGATGACCTCGTCTGCAGCAACCCCGGCGAACTGGTCGGTGGTGGTGTTGCGCAGGCAGTTGCCGCTGGTCTGGATCGCGTGCATCTGCACTTTGGCCAGCTCGGCAAGGATGTCCGGAACATCTTCCAGCGCCGGCCAGTTGTACTGCACGTTCTGCCGGGTGGAAATGTGGGCGTAGCCCTTGTCGTAGTCGCGGGCGATTTTGGCCAGGGTGCGAACCTGGGTGGCGTTCAGCTGGCCGTACGGCACGGCGACACGCAGCATCGGCGCGAAACGTTGGATGTATAGGCCGTTCTGCAGGCGCAGAGGGCGGAATTCTTCTTCGCTCAGCTCACCGGCCAGGTAGCGGCGGGTCTGATCACGGAACTGCTTGACGCGGTCCTCGATGATCCGCTGATCGTACTCGTCGTATACGTACATAAAAGTCCTGTCTCAGGCATGCAGCTATTCGCGCGCACGGCCGCGCACTCCGGTACGGAGCCGGGGAACGATAGCAGGTTGCGTTTATGCGCTAAAGTGATGTTTTTGCATATGAAAAGAACCAAATGGACTATGTGAGACTGACTGCCATTTGTGCCCAGTATACCGGCGCGGCGGGTATAATCCGCGGTTTGCGTTACAGGGATGCCAGCCTATGTTGAAGGCGTTGTGCCAAAGCATTTGTCTTGCCTTGCCGCTGGCGGCGAGCGCACAATCGGCTTCAGTGGTATTCCTCAACCCGGGGCTGTCCAGTGAGACGTTCTGGAACAGCTACAGCCGGTTCATGCAGGCCGCCGCCCAGGAGCTGGGCATGACCCTGCGCGTGCAATACACCGAGCGCAACCCCGACCAGGCGTTGACCCAGGCCAGGGCGATACTCACCGCGGCGCAGCGTCCCGATTACCTGGTGGTTGTCAACGAGCAATACGTGGCGCCGGAAATCCTGCGCCTTTCGCGCGGCTCTGGGGTGAAGCTGCTGCTGGTGAACAATGGCCTCACGGCCAGCCAGGAGCGCAGCATCCTGGCCCAGCCCGACAAGTTTGCCGCGCCACTGGG
The DNA here is from genome assembly GCF_003935475.1 of Pseudomonas sp. p99-361. Lineage (NCBI taxonomy): Bacteria > Pseudomonadati > Pseudomonadota > Gammaproteobacteria > Pseudomonadales > Pseudomonadaceae > Pseudomonas > Pseudomonas sp. p99-361. Next base: position 79,408 of record NZ_RHQO01000010.1, read on the forward strand.
CACATTGACCAGCAATGACGAACAGGCTGGTTTCGAGATGTTGCATCAGATGGTCGCGCAATTGCCACGTGGCCATGGCCCGGTAGAGTTGCTGGCGTTTGTCGGCGTCAAGACCACGCCGGCCTCGCAACTTCGCGAGCAGGGTATGCGCAGGGCGCTGGCCGATTTCCCCCAGGTGCGCCTGCGCCAGGTGGTGTATGGCGGCTGGAGCCGACAGCGGGCCTACGAGCAGGCACAGCTGCTGCTGCAGCGTTACCCGAACATTGGCCTGGTGTGGTCGGCCAATGACGAAATGGCCTTCGGCGCCATGCAAGCTTTCCAGGAAGCCGGCCATACGCCGGGGCGTGATGTGCTGTTCGGTGCTGTGAACAGTTCGCCCGAGGCGCTGCGTGCGCGCATCGACGGCCGCTTGAGCGTGCTGTTGGGTGGGCATTTCACCCTCGGTGGCTGGGCCATGGTGATGCTGCACGATGATGCCCAGGGGCTGGCGCTGGACCGTGATGGCTTGCGTGTACACACGGCGCCGGTCATGCAGGTGATTGACCAGGCCAAGGCCAGGCGTTGGCTGAAACTGCTGGAGCGGGACGACTATGGCGTGGATTTTCAGCGTTACAGCGCCGAAGGGCGGCCTGCCAGTTACCAATACCCGTTTTTGACGTCGCCGGTCGAATATTGAAAGACCCTGCTTGAGAGAAGGGCATTGCTCGTCTTAACTGCTGGTTGTGAAGTGCATTCCCATAACCACTACAAGAGGCAATGCAATGGGAAACTCAACCAAGGTCCGCAAAGCTGACAGCAGTGTCGATGCCTGGGCGATCCTCTGCCTGATCGTGCTGGTGGTCGTCACCGCCGTGTACTGGGTCAGCCACCAGTGACTTGAACCTTCCGACCGTGATGCAGCCACGGCGCCTGCGGCAGCCATTGCGCAGGCGTTGTGCTTTGCGGCCCAGTGATTAACGCGCGGTAAGGTGTAGCGCCAGTTGCACCAGGCCAATCAGCACGGCAATGAACACCAAGGTGAACAGTGTGCCCATGACGATGAAATGGCTTGCCTTGCCATGGGTGAAGTCGCGGGCGCGGTTCTTGCCGCTTTGCACGCCGAAGGCGGCGGCGAGGATGCTGTGCAGCATCTGCCAGAAAGTCGGCGGTTTGCCTTGGCTGGAATCGTCCATGGTGGCTCCTGAATAATCAGAGGCAATCAAGGACAGTGTAGGTGGGGTTTGCCGCTGCTGTGCAACCCCTTTGGCGACCTGAGCCCGCACCTGCCGAAGCAACCGGGCCCGGGCAGCCGCAACCGGGTGTCGCGAAGGGCCGCAAGACGGCCCCGGCAGACTCAGCTGTCGTAACCCAGGTTAGGGGCCAGCCAGCGCTCGCTGACGCTGACATCCTGGCCTTTACGCGCGCTGTAACACTCGATCTGGTCCTTGTCGACCTTGCCCACGGCAAAGTACTGCGCCTGCGGGTGGGCGAAGTACCAGCCACTGACCGCCGCGGCCGGGAACATCGCGAAGTGCTCGGTGAGGAACACGCCGCTTGGCCCGGTTTCGCCAATGGCCGTGCCATCGAGCAGGCGGAACAGGGTCTCTTTTTCGGTATGGTCCGGGCAGGCCGGGTAGCCCGGTGCCGGGCGGATGCCGCGGTACTGCTCCTTGATCAGCGCTTCGTTGTCCAGTTGCTCGTCGCGGGCATAACCCCAGTGTTCCTTGCGCACCTGTTCGTGCAGCCATTCGGCACAGGCTTCGGCCAGGCGGTCGGCCAGGGCCTTGACCATGATCGAGCTGTAGTCGTCGCCTTTGTCCTGATACGCCTTGGCCACTTCCTCGGCACCAATGCCGGCCGTGGTGATGAAGCCCCCCACGTAATCGGACACGCCGCTGCCTTTGGGCGCGACGAAGTCGGCCAGCGACCAGTTGGCCTTGCCGTCCGGCTTGATGGTTTGCTGGCGCAGGTGGTGCAGGGTGGCCAAGGTCTGGCCATCTGCACCGTAGACTTCGATATCGTCATCGGCGACCTGGTTGGCCGGCCAGAAGCCGAACACCGCCCGGGCACTGATCAGCTTTTCGTCGATCAGCTTGTCGAGCATTTCGCGGGCATCGTTGTACAGCGCCGTGGCCGCTTCGCCGACCACCTCGTCGGTGAGGATGCGCGGGAACTTGCCGGCCAGGTCCCAGGAAATGAAGAACGGTGTCCAGTCGATGTATTCGGCCAAGGTGCGCAGATCGATGTCTTCCAGCACCTTCACGCCGGTGAAGGAGGGTACCGCTGGCTGGTAGCCGGCCCAATCGTATTGCGGCTTGGCGGCGATGGCCTGGGCGTAGCTCAGGCGCTCGGTACGGGCACTGCGGTTGGCGGTGCGTTCGCGTACTTCTACGTACTCCTGGCGGGTCCGCTCGATGAAACCTGGCTTGAGCTCCCTGGAGAGCAACTGGGTAGCCACGCCAACCGCGCGCGAGGCGTCGGTGACGTAGACCACGGCATCGTTGCTGTACTTCGGTTCGATCTTGACGGCGGTATGCGCCTTGGACGTTGTGGCGCCCCCGATCATCAGCGGCAGCGTGAAGCCCTGGCGCTGCATTTCGCGGGCAACGTGGACCATCTCGTCCAGCGACGGCGTGATCAGGCCGGAGAGGCCGATGATGTCGCACTTTTCGTCGCGAGCGGTCTGCAGAATTTTCTCGGCCGGCACCATCACGCCAAGGTCGACGATATCGTAACCGTTGCAGCCCAGCACCACGCCAACGATGTTCTTGCCGATGTCGTGCACGTCGCCTTTCACCGTGGCCATCAGGATCTTGCCTTTGGCTTCGGGCTTGTCACCTTTCTCGGCCTCGATGAAGGGGATCAGGTGCGCCACTGCCTGCTTCATCACCCGGGCCGACTTGACCACCTGGGGCAGGAACATCTTGCCCGCGCCGAACAGGTCCCCGACCACGTTCATGCCGTTCATCAGCGGGCCTTCGATCACTTCGATCGGGCGTGCGCACTGCTGGCGGCAGGCTTCGGTGTCCTCGACGATGAATGCGGTAATGCCCTTGACCAGCGCGTGCTCCAGGCGTTTTTCCACCGGCAGCGAGCGCCACTCTTCGTTTTCCACCTCTTTGGTGGCGCCGCCGCCGCGGTAGTCTTCGGCGATTGCCAGCAGGGCGTCGGTGCCGTGCGGGGTGCGGTTGAGCACCACGTCCTCGACCTTTTCGCGCAGCGCAGCGGGAATTTCGTCGTAGATTTCCAGCTGGCCGGCGTTGACGATACCCATGGTCAGGCCGTTCTGGATCGCGTGGTAGAGGAACACCGAGTGGATCGCCTCACGCACCGGGTTGTTGCCACGGAACGAGAACGACACGTTGGACACACCGCCCGAGCTCAGCGCATGCGGCAGGTGGTCGCGAATGTAGGCACAGGCTTCGATGAAATCGACGGCGTAGTTGTTGTGCTCTTCGATACCGGTGGCGACGGCGAAGATATTCGGGTCGAAGATGATGTCTTCCGGCGGGAAGCCCACTTCGTTGACCAGGATGTCGTAACTGCGCTGGCAGATTTCCTTCTTGCGCGCAGCCGTGTCGGCCTGGCCCACTTCGTCGAAGGCCATGACCACCACGGCGGCGCCGTAGCGTTTGCACAGGCGGGCATGGTGCTTGAACTGCTCCACGCCTTCTTTCATGGAAATGGAGTTGACGATGCCCTTGCCCTGGATGCACTTCAGGCCCGCCTCGATCACTTCCCACTTCGACGAGTCGATCATGATCGGCACGCGCGAGATGTCCGGTTCGCCAGCGATCAGGTTGAGGAAGCGGACCATGGCGGCCTGGGAGTCGAGCATCCCTTCGTCCATGTTGATGTCGATCACCTGGGCGCCGGCTTCGACCTGCTGCAGGGCGACTTCCAGGGCTTCGGTGTAGTTCTCTTCACGGATAAGCCGGGCGAACTTGGCGGAGCCGGTGATGTTGGTACGCTCGCCAACGTTCACGAACAGCGACTGGCGGTCGATGGTGAACGGCTCCAGGCCTGACAGGCGGCAGGCCTTGGCGATTTCCGGAATCTCGCGTGGCGGGTATTTGGCGACCGCTTCGGCAATCGCCTGGATGTGGCCTGGGGTGGTACCGCAGCAACCGCCGATGATGTTGAGGAACCCGCTGGCGGCGAATTCCTCGACCACCGCGGCCATTTCGGCAGGGCTTTCGTCGTATTCACCGAAGGCGTTGGGCAGGCCGGCGTTGGGGTGTGCCGAGACATGGGTGTCGGCCTTGGTCGACAGTTCTTCCAGGTACGGGCGCAGGTCCTTGGCGCCCAGGGCGCAGTTCAGCCCCACGGAAATCGGCTTGGCGTGGCGTACCGAGTTCCAGAACGCTTCGGTGGTCTGGCCCGACAGGGTGCGCCCGGAGGCATCGGTAATGGTGCCGGAGATCATGATCGGCAGTTCGATGCTGTCTTCCTCGAACACCTGTTGCACGGCGAAGATCGCCGCCTTGGCGTTGAGGGTATCGAAGATGGTCTCGATCAAAATCAGGTCGGCGCCGCCTTCGATCAGGCCACGGGTGGCCTCCACATAGTTGACCACCAGCTCGTCGAAGGTGACGTTGCGGTAGCCAGGGTCGTTGACGTCCGGTGAAATCGAACAGGTGCGGCTGGTAGGGCCGAGCACGCCAGCAACGAAGCGCGGCTTGTCGGGGGTTTCCAGCGTCTTGGCATCGGCCACCTGGCGGGCAATGCGCGCGCCTTCGACGTTCAGCTCGTATACCAGCGATTCCATGCCGTAGTCGGCCTGGGAAATTTGCGTGGCGTTGAAGGTGTTGGTTTCGAGAATATCCGCGCCCGCATCCAGGTAGGCTTTCTCGATGGCAGCGATCACGTCTGGGCGGCTGAGCAGCAACAAATCGTTGTTACCCTTGACATCGCTTGGCCAATCGGCGAAACGCGTGCCACGATAGTCGTGTTCCTCGAGCCGGTAGCTTTGGATCATAGTGCCCATGCCGCCGTCGAGGATCAGGATGCGCTCTTCGAGGGCGTTCTGGAGTGCTTGGAGACGAGCGCTGCGGTCGGACATAGGAACTACCTGGTCGGGCGAATATCAGAAGGGGCCGAATCATAACAAAGCTGCGCGGTTTTTAGGTGCATCGCCCATTTCCATGAATTCTGCTCATGTTGGCCTAGCCGGTGAAAAACGGTGGCCAAGGACGACCAGGCAACAAATCGTGATGGCTTCAAGAACCAGGACTTTCCGCACATGGTGCAACGTATCCTTGCCGGCGCTTTCGCCCTGCTCCTCAGTGGCGCGGTGCTTGGGCAAGCTCCCCAGTCGAGCCCGGCCATATCCTACACCCGGGACATCCAACCCATTTTCACCGAGAAATGCGTGGCCTGCCACGCCTGCAACGATGCCGCCTGCCAACTGAAGCTGGAAAGCCCCGAAGGCGCAGTACGCGGGGCCAGCAAGGTTCCGGTGTACCAGGGCGAGCGCAGCCAGGCAGTGCCCACCACGCGGCTGTTCTACGACGCCCACAGCGAGAGCGAGTGGCGCAAGAAAGGCTTTTACTCGGTGCTCGACAACCAGGGCAGCCAGGCCGCGCTGATGGCGCGCATGCTCGAACTGGGGCACAAGACGCCACTCACGCCCAATGCCAAGGTGCCTGACGAGATCGTCCTGGGCCTGAACCGCAACAACATGTGCCCCTTGCCCCATGAGTTCGATGCCTACGCCGGCGCCCATCCCAGGGAAGGCATGCCGCTGGCCGTGACCGGGTTGACGGACCAGGAATACGACACCATGCGCCGTTGGCTGGCCGCCGGCGCGCCGGTCGAATACCAGCCGATCCAACCCAGCGCTGCCGAAGCCCGGCAAATCGCCGAATGGGAGGAACTGCTCAACCGCCCAGGCTCCACCGAAGCGCTGGTTGGCCGCTGGCTGTACGAGCACCTGTTCCTGGCGCATATCTATTTTACAGGGGGCGAGCAGGGCCACTTCTTCCAGTGGGTGCGCTCGCGCACGCCAAGCGGCCAGCCAGCAGACATCATCGCCACGCGGCGGCCCAACGACCCGCCCGGTACCGACTTCTACTACCGGTTGATCCCGGTGCAGGGCGTGATCGTGCACAAGACGCACATCACCTACCCAATGGGGCCGCAAAAGCTCAAGCGGGTGAAGCAGCTGTTCTATGCCGGTGACTGGCATGCCAGCGCGCTGCCCGGCTATGGCCCACGCCACCGCGCCAACCCGTTCGAAACCTTCGAGGCCATCCCGGCGGTGGCGCGCTACCAGTTCATGCTGGATAACGCCGAGTACTTCGTGCGCACCTTCATCCGCGGGCCTGTTTGCCGGGGGCAGATCGCCACCGACGTGATTCGCGACAACTTCTGGGCATTGTTCCAGGAGCCCGCGCACGACCGCTACATCACCGATGCGCACTACCGCGGCGAAGCCACGCCGTTGCTGGCCATGCCAGGCCAGAACGACGACGTGGGCAGTGTGCTGAGCCTGTGGCACGCGTACCGCGACAAGCGCAACGCGTATGAAAAGCTGCGCCGGGAAGCCTATGCCGAGCTGCCGGCCCCAGGCTGGGCGACGCTGTGGGCGGGTAACGACAATGCCTTGCTGAGCATATTCCGTCATTTCGACAGCGCCTCGGTCACCAAGGGCCTGGTCGGCGATGTGCCCCTTACCGTCTGGCTGTTCGACTACCCGCTGCTCGAACGCACCTATTACCAGCTGGCAGTCAATTTCGATGTGTATGGCAACGTGTCCCACCAGTTGCAGACGCGCCTGTACTTCGACCTGATCCGCAACGGTGCCGAGGTCAATTTCCTGCGCCTGATGCCGGCAGAACAGCGCAAGGCGATTCTTGGCGACTGGTACCAGAACAGCGGCAAGGTCAAGATGTGGCTGGACTACGAGGACATCGACAGTGACACGCCGAGCGGTATCAAGCTTGACCCGCGCAACCCCACGCGCGACTTCGGCCTCAAGCTGTTGCAGCGCACCGGCAGCCTGAATGCCGCGCCCGACCCGATCAACCGCTGCCAGGGCGCCTTCTGCTCGCGGCCGCAAATTAGCGAAGAGTTCCGCAATGCCGAGCAGTCGCTCAGCCGCCTGGTCTCGCGCCCGGCGGCCGGGCTGAAGGTGATCAACCAGCTGCCCGAGGCGACGATGTTGCGCATCGAAGGGCAGGGCGGCCAGCGCCAGGTGTACAGCCTGCTACGCAACCGCGCGCACAGCAACGTGGCCTTCCTGCTTGGCGAGGCCTATCGCTACCAGCCTGGCCTGGACACCCTGACCCTGTACCCCGGTGTGCTCAGCAGTTACCCGAACTTCATGTTCAACATCCCGACCAAGGATGTGCCGGAATTCGTCGAGGACATGGAGTACGCGAAGGACGATGCGGCGAAGTTCGAACGCATTGTCATGCGCTGGGGCGTGCGCCGCAGCCACCCCGAGTTCTGGCGCTACTTCCATGACCTGAACAGCTACATCAAGGAAACCGAGCCGCTCGAGGCCGGGGTGCTGGACATGAACCGCTACGAAAACCTCTGATCGGTTTGGCTGACCTTTCCGATACACCTGCGGTCGGAGAGGGTTAGGTGGCCTGTATCGGTGCTCACGCAGCCGATACGGGCCTCAATGCACCGAAAAGCGCAGGTTCTTTCATGTTGTATTCGCTTCAGGCATTGCGGGCATTCGCCGCTTGGGTGGTGGTCTGCCACCATTTCATGCAGATCTTCTTCGACTTCCATGCTACGGGCCCCGTCGGCCAATTGCTCACTGACCGGGGCGCCGTGGGCGTGGACATCTTCTTCGTGATCAGTGGGCTGGTCATCTACCTGTCGACCTGCGACAAGCCGGTCGAGCCGCGACAGTTTCTGCTCAACCGGGTGCTGCGCATCGTTCCCGCCTACTGGTTCTATACGGCCCTGATGGCCTTGCTGTTGCTGGCGTTCAGCCAATGGATGCCGCACCAGGTGTTCAGTTGGCATCACTTGCTGCTGTCGCTGCTGTTCATCCCGGCGGAGAACCCCGGCGGTTACGGCCTGTATCCCACCTTGAACGTGGGCTGGACGCTGAACTTCGAAATGTTCTTCTACCTGCTGTTCGGCCTGGCTTTCCTCGTGCGCAAACGGCACCACCTGTTGCTGGTGGCTGGCGCCTTGCTGCTGGTCAGCGAGGTGCTGGGGCGGTTTGGCTTGCTCAGCCGCTTTTACAACAACGACATCATCTATGAGTTCCTGCTCGGCATCGGCCTTGGGGTATTGTATCGCCATGGGCTGATCCGCCAGGGCCGGGTGCTGGCGTTGCTGTTGCTGGGGGCGGCAGGCCTGGCCATCTATCACCTCGATGCATCGCAGCGTTTGCTGCATTGGGGCGTGCCGAGCGCAATGATCGTGCTGGCCTTCATCGCCCTGGAACCGATGTTCGAAGGCAACCGGCTGCTCAAGGCGCTGGGCGACTGCTCGTATTCCGTGTACCTGATCCATGTGCTGGTGCTGTATGCCGGCTGGTTCGCCAGCCAGCGGCTGCAGTTGAATCCTTACTGGGTATTCGCCGTGTGCGTGCCGTCCATTGGACTAATGTCGTGGTTCAGCTATTGCTGGCTGGAACGTGGCCTGTACCGGCGCATGCAGGCGTGGCTGGCGGCGCCGCGAGGGGGCGAGCCGGCCTATGCGCTTTCCCGAGTCAAATACTAGGACTTTGTTCGATGCGCCGGTTGGCGTACACTTGGCGGCAAGTCTGTGAGGAACCTACATGAGCGCTATAACCATTACCGACGCCGCCCATGACTACCTGGCCGATCTGCTCTCCAAGCAGAACACGCCTGGCATCGGCATTCGTATTTTCATCACCCAGCCGGGCACCCAGTACGCCGAAACCTGCATCGCCTACTGCAAGCCGGGCGAAGAGAAGCCTGACGACACCGCCGTTGGCCTCAAGAGCTTTACCGCTTACCTGGATGCGGTCAGCGTGCCGTTCCTGGAAGATGCCCTGGTCGATTACGCCACCGACCGCATGGGTGGCCAGCTGACCATCAAGGCGCCGAACGCCAAGGTGCCGATGGTCAATGAAGACAGCCCGATCAACGAGCGTATCAACTACTACCTGCAGACCGAGATCAACCCTGGTCTGGCCAGCCATGGCGGCCAGGTCAGCCTGGTAGATGTAGTGGACGACGGCATTGCTGTGCTGCAGTTTGGCGGTGGTTGCCAAGGGTGCGGCCAGGCTGACGTTACCCTGAAAGAGGGCATCGAGCGCACCCTGCTCGAGCGTATCCCGGAGCTGAAGGGCGTGCGTGACGTGACTGACCACAGCCAGAAAGAAAACGCCTACTACTAAGCCTTCCGGCAGCTGCTGGGCTGCAGCCGCACCGTTGCCTTGGCGCATGCTTGCTCGGGCTGCGTTGCAGCCCGATCGCGACACGAGGCCGCGCCTGAACAGGCCGCTAAAGTCCGCACACTTAGCAATAAAGTGTTACGTTTTCAAGCCCTGCGACAACAGGCCGCAGCCCGTATTTCAAGGGCTGCAGGCCTTACCTGCCCAGGTCGGGTAGAACCCCTCTGGGTGTCATGCCAGAATGCCCCGGTTTTTCGACCGGCCCGTCCCGAGGGCCGGCACCTTCCCTGTAAAGGATGGTTTCATGAATGATCTATATAGCCGGCGGGCAGTCGTCGCCGGCATGGGCGTTCTCGGGCTCGGCCTGCTGGCGGGCTGCAGCCCGGCGCGGGGGCTCGAGTTCAAGTACGGCAAGAACATGAGCAACGAGATCCTCGGGCGCAAGTTCAGCCTCAAGGACCCGCAAGGCAACGTGCGTACCCTGTCGAGCTTCTACGGCAGCATGCCCATGATTTTCTTCGGATTCACCCAGTGCCCGGCGATCTGCCCGACCACGCTGGCGCGTGCGGCGCAGATCCGCAAGACCCTGCGCGGCCGCGACCGCGACCTGTTCCAGGTGGTGTTCATCACCCTGGACCCGGAGCGCGACACCCCCGAGGTGCTCGATGCCTACGTCAAGGCCTTTGACCCCACGTTCATCGCACTGACCGGCACCCCCGAAGAAATTGCCGCAGTAGCCAAGGAATTCAAGGTGTTCTACGAGAAAGTCCCGGCCGGGGACACCTACACCATTTCTCATTCGTCCACCAGCTACGTCTACGATACACGTGGCACCCTGCGCCTGAGCCTGGGCCATTCCCTGACAGCCAAGGAATGCGCCGAAGACCTGGTCACCCTGATGGAGATCTGCTGAATGTTGATGCAACCGATCAAACGCGGCTTGGCTGCCCTGGCCCTTGCCGGGCTGGCACTGCCGGCCCTGGCCCAGACCACCGTGAGTGAAGCCTGGGTGCGTGCCAGCGTGCCGCACCAGCAGTCCACCGGCGCATTCATGACCCTGACCGCCAGCAGCGACAGCAAGCTGGTGAGCGTGGCGTCGCCAGTTGCCAAGACCGTTCAGGTACACGAAATGACCATGAACGGCGATGTGATGGGCATGCGTGAGGTGAAGGCTGTCGAGCTACCAGCGGGCAAAGCCGTTACGCTGGACCCCAATGGCCTGCATGTGATGCTGATGGGCCTGAACGGCCAGGTCAAGGAAGGCGAGAAAGTACCGCTGAGCCTGACCATCGAAGACGCCAAAGGCGCCAAGGAAACCGTGGAAGTGCAGGCTGAAGTGCGCGCGCTCACCGCCGAGGCGGGCGGCGGCCACGACCACATGCACATGCAGCACTGACAGGTTTCAGCAAGGTAGCCTTGGCGCGCCGGTCAACTGCGAAACTTGGGCAGTGGCCGGTCGAGGGTCAGCGAGGTCAAGGTCTTGCGGACCTGCGCCTCGTCGGCTTCCAGCGCCCGTAAACTCGCGCGAATCTTGCCTGCGGCGGGCACATCGCCCTGCCGGTCGATCCAGTCGGCAATCTCCTTGCACGCGCTACTCAGGCAGGCCTGGCGCTGGTTCATCAGCGACAGTAGGGTGGTGAGCTCTCTTTGGGACATGGCAGGATCCTCCGTTCAGCCCTGTTAGTGTAGCAGTGGCTAGGCGGCCTGCCTGTGGCGAGGTGCCACAGCTCAGCCTGACCTCCAGGCGCTGCGATAAACGCCCGGCGGCACGCCGTAGGCCTGCTTGAACTGCCGGCTCAGGTGGCTCTGGTCGGCAAAGCCCAGGTCGAACGCGACCTGCGACGCTACCAGGCCGCTTTTCAGCATTTCCCGTGCACGGGCCAGGCGCCGCTGTTTGAGCCAGGCATGCGGCGGCAGGCCGGTAGCCTGGCGAAACACCCGGGCGAAGTGAAATGGCGACAGGTTGACCGCCGCTGCCAGCGCCTCCAGCGAAGGCGGGTCGGCCAGCCGGCTTTCCAGCAGTTCGCGCGCGCGGGCCACTGCCAGGGGCTCTTGGCCCGGGGCCGAAGGCGCCGCGCATTGCCCATGGCGCTGCACCAGCGCCAGCACCGCCTGGCGCCAGGCCGTCTGTTGCTGCAGGGCGCTGGCACCGGCTTCGGACAACTGGTGCAGTTGGCTGAATGCAAAGGCCAGCGCCGGGTCTTGGATCACGCTGGCCTTGAAGCTGGGCATGCCGTGACGCCCCAGCTCCAGTTCGTCGAGCACACCGGTAACCCGCTCATGCTCCGGGTAGAAACCGCGATAGCGCCAACCTGCTTCGTGAGCGGTGGCGCCGGTGTGCAGTTCGTCCGGGTTGATCAGCACCATGCTGCCGACCGGGGCCAGGTGCTCGCTGCCGCGGTGCCAGAAACGCTGGGCGCCGGACTCGATCACGGTGAACACATAGCCCTCGTGGACGTGCGGGGCGAAGCGCTGCTGAACGTAACGCGCGTGCAGCATCTCGACGTCGCCCAGCGCTGGCGCCTGCCAAAGGTGTGTCTGCTCCCGCAGTGCCCCGCTCATGCCAGCCAACTGCGCAACAGGAAGAAGATCAACATGCTCACCAGCATGCTCAGCACTACGCTGCGGGTCAACAGCACCAAGGTGATGGCCGCCAGTGAGCCCAGCAGGTAGGGGTTGAGCAGGCTCAATTCGAGCTGGTGCTCGGGCAGGAAAATGATGGGGCCGCAGATGGCCGTGAGCATGCCCGGTACGGCAAAGCCCAGAAATTGCCGCGCGTTGGAGCTAAGCCGTAAGGGCAGGCGCGGTTCCAGAAACGCGTAGCGGTTGAGAAACACGATGGCCCCCATGGCAAAAATCAGCACCCAGGTCATGTGCGTGCTCCGGCAAATTTCTGGCAGATGAAACCGGCGCTCATGCCCAGCAGCCCGGCGGCGACCAGGGCGGTCTCCCAGTGCCAGTAGCTGAACAGTACCGAGCAGAACAGCGACACGGCTACGCACGCCAGCGTGGCGAGGTTGCGCACCAGCGGCGCGATCAAGGCCACGAAGGTGGCGACGATGGAAAAGTCCAGCCCATACTGGTCCAGGTGTGGAATGCTCTGGCCCAGCAGGATGCCGGCCAGCGTGAACAGGTTCCAGGCAACGTAGAAGGTCAGGCCTACCCCTAACGCGTACCAGCGGTTGAACTGCTGCTGGTCGTACTGGCTGGTCAGGGCGAAGAATTCGTCGGTCAACAGAAAGCCCAGGCCCAGCCGCCAGCGCAGCGGCTGGTTGGACAGCACTGGGCGCATCGACAGGCCATACAGCAGGTGCTGTGAGGTCAACAGCAAAGTGGTCAGCAGTATCGATGCCAGGTTGGCGCCGCCCTTGAGCATGCCGATGGCCACCAGTTGCGCGGCGCCGGCAAAGACGATGGCCGACAGCCCTTGGCCCTGCCAAGGGCTTAGGTTGGCCTCGATGGCCATCGACCCGGCGAGCAGGCCCCAAGGGGCGACGGCAAGGGACAGCGGCAGGATGGCGATGGCGCCGTGGAGAAAGGCTTGGCGAGCAATGGTGGGCATGGTGTCTGCAATGCGTTTACAGGGCAGGCCAGCATGCCAGACGGGCAGGGGGTTGGCTTGAACGATCTTGCTGGTCGACAGCGCTTTTGGCGTGAGCGCCTGTAATGCCCCCGGGCACCGGCTAGGGGTGCCGGGTCAGGTGTTGCTGCGCTGTCACGCAGCCATTGATGTCGACCGCCTTCTGCAGCAGGCTCAACCGGTGCTGTGGGTCCAGTTCGCTGAGCAGGCGGTACACCTCGGCCTGGTAGTCACGCTGGCGCCCCCACAGCATTTCCAGGCCTTGTGGCTGGTTGCGTCGGCAGGCCAGGTGGGTGGCAGGCTGCGGGTAGTAGGGGGCGTACACGGTGGCCATGCTGGGGATGGCCTCCAGGGCTGTGCGGTAATCGCTACTGGCATTGTAGGGCTGGCACCAGGTGGCGATGGCCGGTGCGGGTGCGGCAAAGCCCTGCTTTAGGCTGGCTTCGAGCAACGGGCAGGCAGCTTCAGGGATCTGCGCCGCGGGAAGGTAGGTCATGTAGTACAGGGCCAACCGGTACTGAGCGACCGGGTGGCCCAGTTCGACCGACTTTTTCAACAGGGCCACCGCTGTAGGCAAGGTGTGAGCCATTGCCTGCCCCTGGCGGCTGAGCTCCGGGTCGGCGCCCAGCGACGTGCGCAGAGTGCTGCTGCCTTCTTCCTGATTGTCGGCCTGTTCCAGCAATGGCAACGCCTGGCGGTAGAGCAGGTCGGCATGCGGGTCGATATTAACCTCCAGCGCCTGGGCAGCCAGCGGCAGTAACGCAACCAGCAGCGCGGGCAGGCGCATGGCCAGGCTCACAGGTGAACCCCATGGGCGGCCAGGTGAGAGTGCACGGTTTCGACGGTCATGGCGGTCAAGCATTGCGCCTCGGGGAAATCGGAACGACCACGTATTCTAGCCAGCCAAGGGGCCTGGCCGAAAGGCCGCTGTGCAAATGTCAGACGAGCCTGATAGGGGTGACATTACGTTGGGCGTGTTTTTCCTGGGCCAGGCCCAGCTTGGCGGTGATCACCTTGGCCAAGGCATTGTTGCCCAGGTCGTTCAGGTGCAGGCGATCGATGAACAAATCTGCCCCGAACACGGGCGAGCTGCTGAGCATGCCGTTCATGTCGTAGCAGGGGACCGGATCGGCCTGGCTCTTGATGCGGCGAAAAAACGCCGAGTGCAGTTGGCTGTCGAAGGCGCCGTCGAGCAGCCGGTCGAAGTTGCCCGGCTGCTGCTCCAGTGCCGCCAACATGGCCTGTTCACCGGCAGGCAGGGTTTCCCGGCACCAAGGCAGCAACGGTTGCAGGATGAAGGTCAGGGTGGCATGGCTGTCGGCCAGCAACCGGTCCCACTGCCGCAGCGTGCGGCCAATGGTGTCGGCGGCGCGGGCCAGGCGCTTCTCCGGGGGAGATAGCGGCCAACTGCCCACGGCTTCGGCTGGCGGCGGCGCCAAGGCTTGGCCGATGCGCCGCCACAACGATTGCTGGCGGGCAGCGGTGGCAGGCTGCAGGCCTTCGCTGAAGCTGTTGAGAAAGTCCTGGTAAGCCTTGCCATGGGCCGCTGCGGGGCTGGCGAGCACTTCGCACAGGGCTTCGTGGGCCAGGCTGTTCAGGCCGCTGAGCACGACCACGTGGCCGAGCTGGCCCAGGCGATGCTGGTGGGTCAGGAACAACAGCAGCTCCTGGCTGGCATTGAGCCCGCAACCGGCCAGGCTCAGCCAGACTTCGCCGGTGAGCATCGACAGGTGCGAGGCCACGGTGTGCTCGTCGGAGCTGGCGCCGATGCCCAGGGCTGTCGAGCCACCCACCAGCAAGTTGATGCGTGAAGCGCCGCCGCGCTCGCCCGCAGAAAAGCGCTTGCCGGCGCAATGGCTGTAGCGCAGGCCCAGGGCATCGGTGTTGATGGTGCCGGAGCGGTAGCCGGTTTCGTGCACATGCACGGTGTGTGGCGCACGGCGGCTGCCGCGCAGCAGAAAGCGCTGGTAGTCCTGTGGCAGCGGCGAAGGAGGCGGGCTGGTGTGGGTGGGGTTCATGAATGCTCCTTCAATGGCGCCGTAGGGTGCACAGCAGTTTCAGGCCGCCAGTTCTTTCAGGTTGTACAGCAGGCCGCCTGCGGCGATCAGCAGCAGCGCCACGCCGGACGCCAGGCTGATGACCCGGTTGCTACGCTGTGAGGCGATCTTGCCGATGGCGAAGATGTACAGGCTGAGCACAGCGAAGTCGATGGCCACCCAGAGCAGCGACAGGACCACCATGCTTTTGCCGAACGACTCGGTGATCTGGATGAACTGCGGGAAGAAGGCGATGAAGAAGATGATGTCCTTCGGGTTGGAAATGCCCACCATGAACCCTTGCAGCAGCCCGCCACGGGCCTCGTTCGGGGCCTCGTTCGGGGCCGCAGCAGCCGGCGCCTGCAGCGCCTCGCGCAG
This sequence comes from Pseudomonas sp. p99-361, assembly GCF_003935475.1. NCBI lineage: Bacteria > Pseudomonadati > Pseudomonadota > Gammaproteobacteria > Pseudomonadales > Pseudomonadaceae > Pseudomonas > Pseudomonas sp. p99-361. The sequence continues at coordinate 94,712 of NZ_RHQO01000010.1, forward strand.
GGTACCCACGGCAATGTGGCCGATGAACAGGCAGCCCAGCAGGCTCATGATGTTGAGCCAGGTCTTGTCGATGGCCGCGCTGGTGAGGATGATCCAGGCGGCTGCGCCAATCAGCACCAGGGACGCCCAGTTGGTGCCGACGGCGGTGAACATGGCCTTGCGCGAGCCCGAAGCGGCCGCAGTGTTGACGATCAGTGCCACCACTGGGCCGGGCGTGGCGATCAGCAGCAGGACGGTGAGGGCATAAGTGGCGGTGAGTGCGGTATTCACGGTCAGTTCTCGATCAGTATGTCGGGTGTCGGCTGGTGTGCGGTGTGGGTATGAAACGGGCAGCGCGACGGGTTCAGCGAACCTGCCTCCTGCAACTGGTACTGCTTCCATTCGTAGTTATCGGCATCGCCAAAAGCGCCAAGGGTGTCGGGCACGACGCCATCGTTGTAGTGGTGTACCCGCTCGCGGATGCGCGCGCGGATGCGCCGGCCGCTTTCGCTGCTGGTGTCGGCCACTTCGTCGAAGTTTTCCCGGGGGTTGATGACGAAGGTGATGTGCTGGCCCAGGTTGCGGCTTTTCATGCGCTGGTGGCCGGGGAAGTTCATGTTGATGAACAGCGGCATGCCGGCGTAGCAGAACGACCAGCCGGTATCGGCGGGGTCGGTCGGTATGCCCTGTGGCCAGGGGTGGGGGTCGCGCGCATGCACCCCGCGCAGCACCTTCCAGGCCAGCGCCTGCTGTTCGCTCAGGCTGCTGTCGGCTGCCGTCTGCAGAAACACCACCAGTGGGCTGCCGATGCGCTGCCGGGGTGTGACAGGTGCGATGAGGCGCACATAATCGGCCAGGCCCTGTGCGATATCATCCGCCAGTTGCTCGGCGCGTGCGAACAGGATGTAACAGGTTTCGCCGTTTACCGCCTTGCGGCCGAACAGGCACGGAAATTCGGGGTTGGCGAGAATGGTGCGAAATTGTTCTACGGTGGTGTGCGTCCAGTGTTGCATGTCATGATCATGTTCAGCGGCGAGCTCTAGCGCATCCAGGCGATAGCAATTTCCATATCCCGTAAACATGATTTCCCCAGGCGTGAATTTAAATGAACGTTCCAGTCATATGCAGGCAGGATCTTGGTTATATTTGTTTTTTACCTGCATTTTCCGAGACGCACTTCACATTGTAAAACGCGTGGAACTATGACCTACTATTAGTCTCACTCATGCTCGGGATATCGCCATGTCGGAACGCATCCAGGCCCTGCACGCATTGCGTGCCTTCGAGGTGGCGTCACGCTATGGCTCCTTCACCCGTGCGGCCGAAGAGCTTGCCTTGACCCAGGGTGCGGTCAGCCACCACATCAAGACCCTCGAAGCCATGTTTGGTTGCGACCTGTTCGAGCGCCGTGGGCCCAAGCTGAGCCTGACCGAGCATGGCCGTGTGCTGGCCCAGGAACTGAAAGTGGGCTTCAAGATCATCGAAAATGCCTGCGCGTTGTTGCGCCAGGACCGTTATGGCTTGCGCCTGAAGGCGCCTTCCACGCTGACCGTACGCTGGCTGCTGCGGGCGCTGGATGCGTTCAAGAAGCACGAAGACCACTGCAGTGTGCAGCTGTCGAGCGTGTGGATGGACATCGACAGCGTCGACTTCTATTCCGAGCCTTACGACTGCGCCATTCTTCTGGCCAGCGGGCGCTTCCCTGCCGATATCGACAGCTTCAAGCTGTTCGACGAGTGGCTGATACCGGTATGCCACCCCGATTACATGGCGCAAGCGCAGCCAGCCCTCAGCGACCTGCCGCAGTGCGAGTTCCTGCACCCTTCCCCCGACCGGCGCGACTGGCGGCGCTGGTTGGCGCGGATGGACGCGCTGCACATCAGTATCGACCAGGGGCAGGTATTCGACACACTGGACCAGGGCATTTCGGCTGCCCAGCAGGGTCTGGGCATTTCGGTCGTCGACCTGGTACTGGCCAGTGCCGACCTGGCGGCCGGGCGCCTGGTTACGCCATTCAAGCATGCCGTGGCCACCGGCGACGGGTACTACATGACCTGGCTCAAGGCCAGCCCCAAGGCGCGGCAGATGCACAAGCTGCGTGACTTCCTGATGGGCCAGGTGCCGCCGCTGGCCTACAAGGATATCGACTACCTGTACGGTTGAGCCGTACTGCTTCGCGGTGGCAGAGCGCTGTGGCCAAAGTGCCTTGCAACGGCTGCGCGCATGCCAACCAGCGGTTTAGAATGGCCGGCTTGCCATTTTGTTACCCGGAGCCTGCCCATGAGCAACCTGCAATTTCGCCAGCCCGTCATGACCGACGCCGAGCGCTGCTACCAGATTGAGGTGAGTGCCTACGAGGGCGACGAGGCGGCCACCCTGGAAAAGATCCGCACCCGTATCAGCCAGTATCCACAGGGCTTCCTGTTGCTCGAAGAGCAGGGCGGCATCGTGGGGTTCATCAACAGCGGCTGTGCCCATGCCGTGGTGATGGCTGACGAGGCGTTCAAAGAGTTGGTCGGGCATGACCCGCTGGCAGCCAATGTGGTGATCATGTCGGTGGTGGTGGACCCCGCGCACCAGGGCAAAGGCTACGCCAAGCGGCTGATGGACGAATTCATTGCGCGGACCAAGGCGCAAGGCAAGCAGACCATTCACCTGATGTGCAAGGAGCAGCATGTGGAGCTGTACCGCAAGATGGGCTACCAGTACGTGCGGCCTTCGCCCTCCGACCACGGCGGCATGGCCTGGCACGAAATGGTCATGGCCCTCTAGGCAACCGTGAAGCGGGCCTCAGCAGCCAGTGGCTGCTGAGGTTGCTGGGGTATCAGTACTCCCAGAAGATCCGCTGCAGCTCCTTGCTGTCCTGGGTCTTGGTCATTGCAACCATGGCCAGAATCCGCGCCTTCTGCGGGTTCAGGTCGTGTGCCACCACCCAGTCGTTCTTGTCATCTGGCTGTTCGGCGTTACGCAGCACGAGGCCACCTTGGTTGACGTGCGACGAGCGAATGATCTGCACACCCTCCTTGCGCAGTTCCTGCAGCGCCGGCACTACCCGTGAAGACACCGAGCCATTGCCGGTACCGGCGTGGATCAGTGCCTTGGCGCCATGCTGCGCCAACGCTTTGTAGGCGGTGTCGGTCACGTTGCCATAGCCATAGGCAATGTCCACCTGCGGCAGGCTGCTGATCTGTTTGATGTCGAACTCGGAGTTGACTGTGTGACGCTTGGCCGGCAGGCGGAACCAGTACGACTTGCCTTCCACGACCATGCCCATTGGCCCCCAGGCGCTCTTGAACGCTTCAGTCTTGATGTTGACGGCCTTGCTTACGTCACGGCCAGACTGGATCTCGTCGTTCATGGTCACCAGCACGCCCTTGCCTCGCGACTGCTGGTCGCCGGCCACGGCCACTGCGTTGTAGAGGTTGAGCATGCCGTCGGCGGACATGGCGGTGCCCGGGCGCATCGAGCCGACTACCACGATTGGCTTGTCGGTTTTCTCGACCAGGTTGAGGAAGTAGGCGGTTTCTTCCAGGGTGTCGGTACCGTGGGTGATGACGATACCGTCCACATCCTTGCTGTCGGCCAGTTCGGCGACGCGTTTGGCCAGCTTCAGCAGGTCATCGTTGCTGATGCTTTCCGAGGCGATCTGCATCACCTGCTCGCCACGCACATTGGCGATGTCAGCGAGCTCCGGCACGCCGGCGATCAGCTTGTCCACCCCCAGCTTGGCGGCTTGGTAGGTGGCGCTGTTGGCGGCGCTGGCGCCAGCGCCGGCGATGGTGCCACCGGTGGCGAGGATGACCACGTTGGCCAGTTTCTGCCGGGTTTCGGCTTCCTTGGCCGAGGCGGCGGTGGGCAGGACCAGCAGCAGGGCGAGGGCGCTGGGGGCAAAGGTTTTCAGTGCGGCATTCATCGTTCTTGTGCTCTCTTCCAAATGAGATGGTTTTTGAATCGCGCAGCTTGCAAGGCATCTTTCATACCAGCTTGCGCGCGCAGTGGTGCAGGCACCGCCTTGTGTTGCAGTGGTGTGCGCAGCAGCCCCGAAACCACGGCCGCAGCGCAGGTTGGCGCATGTGCAGCGCAGCCCGGCGCGACCCGGGAGTGCCAGTGCGGGGATAGTGTTCCATTCGAGAATCCGAACAGGCGTAGGAAAAGGTGTTCGGTTTTGCGGAAAGATTCTGGATAATCAGCGCCAACGGTTTCGGCGGCTGACCTGAAAAACGGATTTGACAAACCCTGGTACTGTTTCCATAGTTACGTACCGCAAACGTTTGCGATCCGATAAAAAAACAAGATTCGGAGTCATCGTCCATGAAACTGCCGTTCCCCGGTCGTCTGCTGGCCCTCGCTGTCGTTTCCTCACTCTCCCTTGCCTTGCCGTTTTCTGCCGCTCACGCCGAAGACAAGCCCAAGGTCGCCCTGGTCATGAAATCGCTGGCCAACGAGTTCTTCCGCACCATGGAAGACGGTGCCAAGGACTACCAGAAAAGCCACGCCGCTGAGTTTGATTTGATTGCCAACGGCATCAAGAACGAAACCGACACTGGCGAACAGATCCGCATCGTCGAGCAAATGGTAAACGCCGGCGCCAAGGCGCTGGTGATCGCGCCGGCCGATTCCAAGGCGTTGGTATCAGCGGTGAAGAAAGCCATGGACAAAGGCGTGGTGGTGATCAACATCGATAACCGCCTGGACCCCGACCTGCTCAAGAGCAAAGGCATCAGCGTGCCCTTCGTCGGCCCTGACAACCGCAAAGGCGCGCGTATGGTGGGCGAGTACCTGGCCCAACAGAAGCTCAAGGCCGGTGACCAGGTGGGCATCATCGAAGGGGTGCCAACCACCACCAACGCCCAGCAGCGCACTGCAGGCTTCAAGGACGCCATGGAAGCCGCCAAAATGAACATCGTCTCGGTCCAGAGCGGTAACTGGGAGATCGACAAAGGCAACGCCGTCGCCGCTTCCATGCTCAACGAATACCCCGACCTGAAGGCCCTGCTGGCCGGTAACGACAGCATGGCGCTGGGTGCGGTTTCGGCTGTGCGCGCCGCCGGCAAGGCGGGCCAGGTGCAAGTGGTCGGCTATGACAATATCAACGCCATCAAGCCCATGCTGGCCGATGGCCGCGTGCTCGCCACCCTTGACCAGGCCGCCAGCCAGCAAGCCGTATTCGGTATTCAGGCAGCATTGAAAATGGTCAAAGGCGAAAAGCCTGACGTGGATGCCGACAACGTCATCCAGACCCCAGTCAAGCTCATTACCAAGTAGCCCCGACCCTGCCAGGAGAACCGGCCATGCCTGCATCGGCCAATGAAGTGGTGCTCGCTGCCAGCGGCCTTGGCAAGACCTACGCCCAGCCGGTGCTGGGCGAGGTCAGCCTGAATCTGCGTGCCGGCGAAGTGCTGGCCCTGACCGGCGAGAACGGTGCGGGCAAGAGCACGCTGTCCAAGTTGATCAGCGGCCTGGAAACCCCCACCACCGGGCACATGACCTACCGCGGCCAGGCCTACGCCCCCGCCAGCCGCAGCGAGGCCGAGCGCCTTGGCGTGCGCATGGTCATGCAGGAACTGAACCTGCTGCCAACCTTGACCGTGGCGGAAAACCTGTTTCTCGACAACCTGCCCAGCCGTTTTGGCTGGATCAACCACAAACGCCTGCGCCAGTTGGCCACGGCGGCCATGGCCAGGGTCGGGCTCGATGCCATCGACCCGGATACCCCAGTCGGCGAACTGGGTATCGGCCACCAGCAAATGGTCGAAATCGCCCGTAACCTGATCGGCGACTGCCACGTGCTGATCTTCGACGAACCCACCGCGATGCTGACCGCGCGCGAAGTGGAGCTGCTGTTCACCCAGATCGACCGCCTGCGCGCGCGAGGGGTGGCCATCGTGTACATCTCGCACCGCTTGGAAGAGCTGCAGCGCGTCGCCCAGCGGATCGTCGTACTGCGCGACGGCAGGCAGGTGTGTGACGAGCCCATCCAGCGCTACAGCAGCGCCGAACTGGTCAACCTCATGGTGGGCCGCGAACTGGGCGAACACATCGACCTGGGCCGGCGGCAGCTTGGCGCACCCTTGCTCAAGGTCGAGCGGCTTACCCGCAGCGACAAGGTGCGCGAGGTTTCTTTCGAGGTCAGGGCAGGGGAGATATTCGGCATCTCTGGCCTGATCGGCGCGGGCCGCACCGAGTTGTTGCGCCTGATCTACGGCGCCGACCGTGCTGACAGCGGCAGCATCGCATTGGGCCAGCCACCGCAGCCGGTGACCATCGACTCGCCCAAGGCGGCCGTGCGTGCAGGCATAGCCTTGATCACCGAAGACCGCAAAGGCGAGGGCCTGCTGCTGAGCCAGTCGATCAGCGCCAACATTGCCTTGGGCAACCTTGGCGCCGTGTCACGGGCCGGCGTGCTCGACGGCGAGGCGGAAAGGGCCTTGGCCGAGCGGCAGATCCAGGCCATGCGTATTCGCAGCGCCGGTGCGCAACAGGTGGTGGGCGAGCTGTCGGGTGGCAACCAGCAGAAGGTCGTGATCGGCCGTTGGCTGGAGCGCGACTGCCAGGTGCTGCTGTTCGACGAGCCCACCCGGGGCATCGATGTCGGTGCCAAGTTCGACATCTACGGCCTGCTGGCCGAGCTGGCACGTCAAGGCAAGGCCCTGGTGGTGGTGTCCAGCGACCTGCGCGAGTTGATGTTGATCTGCGACCGCATCGCCGTGCTGTCTGCCGGCCGCCTGATCGACACCTTCGACCGTGAGCACTGGACGCAAGATCAACTGTTGGCGGCAGCCTTTGCCGGTTATCAGAAACGTGACGCTCTGCTGCAAGAGGCAGCCCCCAGGATGGACGTATGAAAACCACACCGCTCGACAGCCAAGGCGCCGCCGTGCGCCGCAACGGTTCCTATTATGGCCTGGGCACCTACCTGGGCCTGGCCGGCGCCTTGCTGGCGATGATCGTGCTGTTCTCGTTCCTCAGCAGCCACTTCTGGTCGTACAATACCTTCAGCACATTGGCCAACCAGATCCCGGACCTGATGGTACTGGCGGTAGGTATGACCTTTGTGCTGATCATCGGCGGTATCGACCTGTCGGTGGGGTCGGTGCTGGCCCTGGCCGCGTCGACGGTGAGCGTGGCGATGCTCGGTTGGGGCTGGGGCGTGCTACCCGCCGCGCTGCTGGGCATGGCCGTGGCTGCGCTGGCCGGCAGCATCACTGGCAGCGTGACCGTGGCCTGGCGCATCCCGTCGTTCATCGTCTCGCTCGGCGTGCTGGAAATGGCCCGTGGCCTGGCCTACCAGTTCACCGACTCGCGCACCGCCTATATCGGCGATGCCTATGCCTGGTTCTCCGACCCGGTCGCCTTAGGCATCTCGCCAGCGTTCATCATCGGCTTGCTGGTGATCGTGCTGGCCCACCTGGTACTGACCCGCACGGTGTTCGGCCGCTACCTGATCGGCATCGGCACCAATGAAGAGGCCGTGCGCCTGGCGGGTATCGACCCACGGCCCTACAAAGTGCTGGTGTTCTCGCTGATGGGCCTGCTGGCCGGGCTGGCTGCGCTGTTCCAGATTTCCCGGTTGGAAGCGGCCGACCCGAATGTCGGCTCTGGCCTGGAACTGCAGGTCATTGCCGCCGTGGTGATCGGCGGCACCAGCCTGATGGGCGGGCGTGGCTCGGTCATCAGCACCTTCTTCGGCGTGCTGATCATTTCCGTGCTGGCCGCGGGGCTGGCGCAGATCGGTGCCAGCGAACCGACCAAGCGCATCATCACCGGGGCGGTGATCGTCATTGCCGTGGTGCTCGACACTTACCGTAGCCGGCGTGCAGGCCGGCGGAACTGACAACATGGCAACCATCAAAGATGTCGCGGCATTGGCGGGTATTTCCTATACCACGGTGTCCCATGTATTGAACAAGACCCGACCGGTCAGCGAGCAGGTGCGGCAGAAAGTGGAAGCCGCGATTGTCGAACTCGACTACGTGCCCAGTGCCGTGGCGCGTTCGCTGAAGGCTCGTAGCACGGCGACCATCGGCCTGTTGGTGCCCAGCAGCGTGAACCCTTACTTTGCCGAGCTGGCGCGGGGCATCGAGGATGCCTGTGAGCGTAACGGCTATTGCGTGATTCTGTGCAACTCCGACGACAACCCGCAAAAGCAGCGCAGCTACCTGCGCGTGTTGCTGGAAAAGCGCATCGACGGGCTGGTGGTGGCGTCGGTGGGCGAGGACAGCGACCTGCTGCAAAGCCTGGCCGGCGTACGTACGCCCATGGTGATCGTCGACCGCGAGCTGGAAGGGGTGGACGCTGACCTGGTGCGCATCGACCACGAGCACGGCGCTTACCTGGCGACCCAGCACCTGCTGGCCCTGGGGCACCGCGACATCGCCTATATCGGTGGCCCCGCCGATACCGGGGTAACCCAGCTGCGCCTGCGCGGCTTTCATCGGGCCATGGCCGAGGCGCAGGCGCCGGTGCACAGTGACCGTGTGCTGCACTGCGACTTCACCAGCCCGGGCGGCCATGCCGCCGCTGCGCAAGTGTTGCAGGGGCGGCGACCTACGGCCATTTTTGCGGGCAACGACATGATCGGTTTCGGCGTGCTGCGCGCTGCCGCCGAACGCAATATCAACGTGCCCGGCGAATTGTCGGTGATCGGCTTCGACGACATCGAGCTCAGCCGCTACGTGTACCCGCCGTTGACCACCGTGGGCCAGTCGATCCGCGAACTGGGCGAGAGCGCTGCCTCGCTGTTGCTGGCGCGCATCGGCACACCCCGGCAAGGCATGGCCGAGCAGCGCATCGTCGCCCCGCGCATTGTCTTGCGCGAATCCACCGGGCCGCGCCCGGACCTGTTCAACGATTACCGCTAACGCTAAGGAACTGTCATGAATGCCAAGGTTGTGGTGGTCGGCAGCCTCAACATGGACCTGGTGGTCCGCGCCCAGCGCTTGCCTCGCGCCGGCGAAACCCTGCCCGGTGAGCGTTTTTTCACGGTGCCGGGCGGCAAGGGGGCCAACCAGGCCGTAGCGGCTGCGCGCCTGGGCGCCAGCGTGGCGATGATTGGCAATGTCGGCGATGACGATTATGGCCGCCAGTTGCACCAGGCATTGTCCGCAGAAGGCATCGACTGCCAGGGCGTCAGTACCTGCCCGGGCGTGTCCAGCGGTGTAGCCCTGATCACCGTGGATGCCGCCAGCCAGAATTGCATTGTCATCATCCCCGGCGGCAACGGCCTGCTGACGCCGCAGTCGGTGCAGCACTTCGAGGCGTTGTTGCAGGCTGCGCAGGTGGTCATCTGCCAGTTGGAGGTGCCGGTCGAGACGGTGGCCTGGACGCTGAAGCGGGCGCGTGAACTGGGCAAGCAGGTGATCCTCAACCCGGCGCCTGCCACCGGCCCGCTGCCTGCGCAATGGTTCGCGCTCATCGATTACCTCACCCCCAATGAAAGCGAGGCCGAAGCGCTGACCGGCATTGCGGTGACCGACCAGGCGAGCGCGCAGCTTGCCGCAGAGCGCTTGCTGCAGGCGGGGGCGGGCAAGGTGATCGTCACGCTGGGCGCGCAAGGGGCGTTACTGGTAACGCCCGAGGGCCACCAGCATTACCCCGCGCCGGTGGTGCAGCCGCTGGACACCACTGCTGCTGGCGACACCTTCATTGGCGGCTTCGCTGCAGGCCTGGTGCGTGGTTTGGAGGAGGGCGAGGCCATCGCCTTCGGCCAGCGTGCTGCGGCGCTGTCGGTGACACGCGCTGGCGCGCAGCCATCAATCCCTTACCTGGCGGAGCTGGTGCCATGAAGAAAACCCCGCTGCTGAACGTTGCCCTGTCGCGCACCATCGCCGGCATGGGCCATGGCGATATCCTGGTGATCGGCGATGCGGGCCTGCCTGTGCCGCCAGGCGTGGAAATGATCGACCTGGCGATTACCCCTGGCTTGCCGGACTTCGCCAGTGTGTTGCGCGCCGTGCTGAGCGAGCTTCAGGTGGAGCGGCATGTGCTGGCCGAAGAAATGCAGAAAGTGGTGCCGCCAGCGCTGGTCGAGCTCGAGCGCCTGAAGGGCAAGCTGGGCAAGCGCGAATGGCTTAGCCATGAAGCATTCAAGGTGCTGTCGCGCAGTGCCCGGGCGGTGGTGCGTACCGGTGAGTGCCAGCCCTACAGCAATATCGCGCTGGTTTCCGGCGTCACGTTCTGAGCCGTTGACCAGCCGCCGGTGCCACCCGGCGCGTCGGCCGTTATTCACCAAAGGCAACAGGAGTGCCATTCCATGCTCAAGCCCTGGCTTCAAGGACTCGCTTTCATGCTCACTGCCACCAGCTTGCAGGCTGCCCCCATCGACCTGATCATCGACACCGACCCCGGTGCTGACGACGTGGTCGCTTTGTTCCTGGCCCTGGCCTCGCCAGAAGAACTCAATATTCGCGCCATCACCACCGTGGCCGGCAATGTGCGTCTGGATAAAACCTCCCGCAACGCGCGCCTGGCGCGCGAATGGGCTGGCCGCGAAGACATCCCGGTTTACGCGGGGGCCGGCCGGCCGCTGGTGCGCGCCCCTGTCTATGCCGCAGAAGTGCACGGCGAAGAAGGCCTGGCCGGCGTTCAAGTGCATGAGCCGAAGGCCCCGCTGGCCGCCGGCAACGCCGTGCAGTACCTGGTAGACACCTTGGCGGCCGCCAAGCCGCACAGCATCACCGTGGCCATGCTCGGCCCACAGACCAATCTGGCCCTGGCGCTGATCCAGCGCCCGGAGATTGCCAAGGGCATCAAGGAGGTGGTGGTCATGGGCGGCGCCCACTTCAACGGCGGCAACATCACCCCGGCGGCAGAATTCAACCTCTACGCCGACCCCCATGCAGCCCAGGTGGTTCTGGCCAGCGGGGTGCAACTGACCTATCTACCGCTGGACGTCACCCACAAGCTGCTGACCAGCGACGCCCGGCTGCAGCAGTTGGCCGCGGTGAATACACAAGCCAGCAAGCGGGTGGTGGACATTCTCAACGTGTACATCAAGCACGACATGGCGTTGTACGGCATGCCCGGCGGTCCGGTGCATGACGCCAGCGTCATTGCCTACTTGCTCAAGCCCGAACTGTTCAGCGGCCGGCGCATTCACCTGAGCATCGACAGCCGCGAAGGCCCGACCTTTGGTCAGACCGTCGCTGACTGGTACGGCGTGCTCAAGCAGCCGGCCAATGTGCTGTGGGTGGAGCAGGGTGACGCCCAAGGCCTGTTCGACCTGCTTAGCGCCCGGTTGGCGCGGCTGCAATAGCTGCGTGCGGGGCGTAGCGCTCCAGCACCTGCTCGATGAAGCTGCGTGCTGCCTCGGGGCCGCGGTCGCGCACCAGCAGGTCGATGCCGATCAACAGCAACTCCTCTGGTGTGCCAGGGCTGTAAGCACTCTGGCCCTCGGCCCACTTGACCTTGATATCGGCATCGATGGTGTGGCTGCTCATGAAAAGCTCTCGCTAGGGGCCCGGAACGAAGGGGTGAACACCTGACCCTGGTGTTCGATGGAGGCGGGATGCACTCCACTTCTTGCAGCAAATCATGGCTTTGCGCCAGTGACCGTGCGCGCTAAGCATATGGCAAACGCAGCGGGTTGTGCAAAATCCGGTCACGATTGCTTTTCCCCCTCGTTGATCGAGTTCAGGCAGACTTGGCCGGTTTTGCAACAAATGATGAGCGGAACTGTCGGATCAGACATTCCCATACCGATTTAGGAGGCTTCATGTTCCGTACCCGTGCTTACCTGGCAACCCTGGCGATGGCTGCTGTCCTGGCTGGTTGCAGCACTGGTGGCGATGCTGGTGGTAATGCCGGTGGGGCTGCACCGGCTGCGCCGGCCGGCAACGACGGCCGCTGCGATGCCAGCGGCGCAGACTTTGCCATGGGCAAGCAGGCCAGTGCCGAGTTGCTGGAGCAGGCGCGCAAGGCCAGTGGTTCGCAAATAGCGCGTATTCTCAAGCCGCACGACGTGGTAACCCTGGAGTACCGGTCCGAGCGCTTGAACCTTAACGTCAATGAGCAGGGTGTGGTCAACCGCGTCAACTGCGGCTGATTCAGCTGCCCCCGGCCCCTGGGGCGCGCCCAAAAAAAACCCGCCACAAGGGCGGGTTTTTTTACAGCTATCCGAATTACTCCGGACGAACCTGTGCAGCCTGCATGCCTTTCTGGCCGCGCTCGGCGACGAAGGAAACAGTCTGGCCTTCTTTCAGGCTCTTGAAGCCGTCAGATTCGATGGCTTTGAAGTGAACGAACAGGTCGTCGCCGCCGCCTGCTGGGGTGATGAAGCCGTAGCCTTTCTCATCATTGAACCATTTGACGGTGCCTTGTTGGCGATTGGACATGGGTGAATCTCCAGAACATTTAGTTTTTTCGGTGGTGCAATGCGGCCGAGGCTACGGAGCACGGGACGTATCATAGTCCATTTCTACGCATCTAGCGCCTTTTACCTTCGCCGGATATTGATCCAGCTCAAAGATTTACCGGCCGACTTTGGCTTTAAGGTTTCAGCCCTTTGGTGCGCAGGCCTGTTTCACAACCGTTTGCGCTTTCTGCATCAGCTTGGCGTCCACGCCATCCTTGCTGTCCAGGTCGGCGATTTCGGCATCGGTGAAGTTCTTCTTGATGGCTTGGGCGCCACAGTCGCAGTGTTTCTTCGCAGTTGCAGCATCAACGCCCTGGCCGCTGGCCACCTGCGTGCACTGGGCCATGTAGCCGGCCTCTTTCCCCGGTGGGAAGTTGCCAGCGTTCGCGGCTACCGGCAGCAGCAGGGCAGCAGTGGCCGCCAGGGCCAGAAGAGACGGAACTCGCATAACCAGTTACTCCTTGGGTTAAGGTCTCATCAAGAGTAGGTTGCTTCCCAAAGTCTGATAGGGCTTTTTCGGGGTTAGTTCACCCCGACCCTGTAATTTCCAAATATTTCTGCCGACGGTGCAACCCGCGTGCTAGCATGCTCGGCTTGTGTTCGCGCCTTTGCCGGGCGTAGCCATTTTTCTTTCCAGTCACTCTGGTTCGTCCCTCGCAAGCCGAAAGGCTTCTGCCACTGTGAGGCAGGCTTCCTTTGCAGGAAGGCAGGTCGGATCTTGTACTGGCTCATCCCAACCCACGTGACCTTTGGTAGGGGTCACCACTAGGAGAGGAGGCGCCATGCCCGTTATTACTCTTCCCGATGGCAGTCAGCGTTCGTTTGATCACGCCGTATCCGTAGCCGATGTCGCCGCATCCATTGGTGCAGGCCTCGCCAAGGCCACCGTGGCCGGTAAGGTCGACGGCAAGCTGGTCGACGCCTGCGACCTGATCAGCCACGACGCCACCCTGCAGATCATCACCCCTAAAGATGCAGAGGGACTGGAGATCATCCGCCACTCGTGCGCCCACCTGGTTGGCCACGCGGTGAAGCAACTGTACCCGACCGCCAAAATGGTGATCGGCCCGGTGATCGACGAAGGCTTCTATTACGACATCGCCTACGAGCGCCCCTTCACCCCTGAAGACCTGGCCGCCATCGAAAAGCGCATGATGGAGCTGATCGACAAAGACTACGACGTGGTCAAGAAGGTCACCCCGCGCGCCGAAGTCATCGACGTTTTCACCGCCCGTGGCGAAGACTACAAGCTGCGCCTGGTCGAAGACATGCCGGACGAACAGGCCATGGGCCTGTACTACCACGAAGAATACGTCGACATGTGTCGTGGCCCGCACGTGCCCAACACCCGCTTCCTCAAGGCTTTCAAGCTGACCAAGCTGTCCGGCGCCTACTGGCGTGGCGATGCCAAGAACGAGCAGTTGCAGCGCGTGTACGGCACCGCCTGGGCGGACAAGAAGCAGCTGGCAGCCTACATCCAGCGCATCGAAGAAGCCGAAAAACGCGACCACCGCAAGATCGGCAAGCAGCTCGACCTTTTCCACCTGCAGGAAGAAGCCCCAGGCATGGTGTTCTGGCACGCCAATGGCTGGACCGTCTACCAGGTGCTCGAGCAGTACATGCGTGGCGTGCAGCGCGAAAACGGCTACCAGGAAATCAAGACCCCGCAGGTTGTCGACCGTATTCTGTGGGAGCGTTCCGGCCACTGGTCCAACTACGCTGAGAACATGTTCACCACCTCGTCGGAAAGCCGCGACTACGCGGTAAAACCGATGAACTGCCCGTGCCACGTGCAGGTGTTCAACCAGGGCCTGAAAAGCTACCGCGACCTGCCGCTGCGCCTGGCCGAGTTCGGTGCCTGCCACCGTAACGAGCCATCCGGCGCCCTGCACGGCATCATGCGCGTACGTGGCTTCGTACAGGACGACGCACACATCTTCTGCACCGAAGAGCAGGTGAAGAAAGAAGCAGCCGACTTCATCAAGCTGACCCTGGACGTGTACAAGGACTTCGGCTTCAGCGACATTGCCATGAAGCTGTCCACCCGCCCGGCCAAGCGTGTCGGTTCCGAAGAGCTGTGGGACCGTGCCGAAGGTGCACTGGCCGACGCCCTCAACGAATCCGGCCTGGAGTGGGAATACCAGCCAGGCGAAGGTGCCTTCTACGGTCCGAAGATCGAGTTCACCCTGCGTGACTGCCTTGGCCGTAACTGGCAGTGCGGTACCCTGCAGTACGATCCGAACCTGCCAGAGCGCCTGGATGCCAGCTATATCGCCGAAGACAACAGCCGCGTGCGCCCGGTAATGCTGCACCGTGCCATCCTCGGCTCGTTCGAGCGCTTCATCGGCATGCTGATCGAGCACTACGCTGGCGTGTTCCCGGCCTGGCTCGCACCGACCCAGGCGGTGATCATGAACATCACCGACAAACAGGCCGATTTCGCCCTTCAGGTGGAGAAATCTCTGAACGGTAGCGGTTTCCGTGCCAAGTCGGACTTGAGAAATGAGAAGATCGGCTTTAAAATCCGCGAGCATACTTTGCTCAAGGTCCCGTACCTTTTGGTTATAGGGGACCGCGAAGTCGAAACGCAAACCGTCGCTGTGCGCACTCGCGAAGGTGCTGACCTGGGCTCCATGCCCGTCGCCCAGTTCGTTGAGCTGCTGAATCAAGCGGTTTCCCGGCGTGGTCGCCAAGAATCGGAGTAATGACTATTAAGCGTGAAATGAGAAACGATAAGCGTGCTGTACCGAAGGCCCCGATCAACGAGAATATCTCGGCCCGCGAGGTTCGGTTAATTGGCGCAGACGGCGAGCAAGTTGGCATCGTCTCGATTGATGAAGCGCTGCGTATCGCTGATGAAGCGAAGCTGGACCTGGTAGAAATCTCTGCAGACGCAGTACCACCTGTCTGCAAGGTGATGGACTACGGCAAGCACCTCTTCGAGAAGAAGAAGCAGGCTAACGAAGCCAAGAAAAACCAGAAACAGATCCAGATCAAAGAAATCAAGTTTCGTCCAGGGACGGAGGATGGGGATTACCAGGTAAAACTACGCAACCTGGTACGTTTCCTTACCGATGGGGACAAGGCCAAGATCTCTCTGAGATTCCGCGGCCGTGAGATGGCCCACCAGGAGCTGGGCATGGAGCTGTTGAAGCGGGTCGAAGCCGACCTCGCCGAATACGGCACCGTTGAGCAGCATCCTAAGATGGAAGGACGCCAGCTTATGATGGTCATCGCCCCCAAGAAAAAGAAATAATCTCCCGGGCACGGCAGGCCTGATGATTATGTGTAATTTTATCGAATGCGGAGTTCCAACATGCCAAAAATGAAAACCAAGAGCGGTGCTGCGAAGCGCTTCCTGAAGACTGCTTCGGGCTTCAAGCACAAGCACGCTTTCAAGAGCCACATCCTGACCAAAATGTCGACCAAGCGTAAGCGTCAACTGCGCGGTGCCAGCTTGCTGCACCCGTCCGACGTGGCAAAAGTCGAGCGCATGCTGCGCGTACGTTAATTCTGGTTAAGATAGAGGAAGTTACTCATGGCTCGTGTTAAGCGCGGCGTTATCGCTCGTAAGCGTCACAAAAAAATTCTGAAGCTGGCTAAAGGTTACTACGGTGCACGTTCGCGCGTATTCCGTGTAGCCAAGCAAGCGGTCATCAAGGCTGGCCAATACGCCTACCGCGACCGTCGCCAGAAGAAGCGTCAGTTCCGCGCACTGTGGATCGCTCGTATCAACGCCGGTGCCCGCACCAACGGTCTGTCCTACAGCCGTCTGATTGCTGGCCTGAAAAAGGCTTCGATCGAAATCGACCGTAAGGTTCTGGCCGATCTGGCAGTGAACGAAAAAGCGGCGTTTGCTGCGATTGTCGAGAAAGCTAAAGCCGTTCTGGCTTAAGTACCCGCGACAATCACCCGGCGGCGCTCGCGGCGCCGGGCATTGAACGTCATCGATAGGGGAAGAGCCTTCAAAGCTCTTCCCCTATTTTCGTATCTGGAGTCTGTACATGGAAAACCTGGATGCGCTGGTCTCCCAAGCCCTAGAGGCCGTGGAGCGCGCTGAAGACATCACTACCCTGGAACAGATCCGGGTTAACTATCTCGGCAAGAAAGGCGAGCTGACCCAGGTGATGAAGACCCTGGGCAACCTGCCAGCCGAAGAGCGGCCGAAAGTCGGCGCGCTGATCAACGACGCCAAAGAGCGCGTTACCGTTGTGCTCAATGCCCGCAAGGCTGCCTTTGAAGAAGCCGAGCTCAGCGCTCGCCTGGCTGCCGAATGCATTGACGTCACCCTGCCAGGCCGTGGCCAGGCCACCGGTGGCCTGCACCCGATCACCCGTACCCTCGAGCGTATCGAGCAGTTCTTCACCCACATTGGCTACGGCATTGCCGAAGGCCCTGAGGTGGAAGACGACTACCACAACTTCGAAGCGCTCAACATCCCCGGCCACCACCCGGCGCGGGCGATGCACGATACCTTCTACTTTAATGCCAACATGCTGCTGCGTACCCACACTTCGCCGGTGCAGGTGCGGACCATGGAGTCCACCCAGCCGCCCATCCGCATTGTCTGCCCGGGCCGCGTTTATCGCTGCGACTCGGATATCACCCACTCGCCGATGTTCCACCAAGTCGAAGGCCTGCTGATCGACCGCGACATCAACTTCGCCGACCTCAAGGGCACCATCGAAGAGTTCCTGCGCGTGTTCTTCGAGAAAGAACTGGCGGTGCGTTTCCGCCCATCGTTCTTCCCCTTCACCGAGCCGTCCGCCGAAGTCGATATCCAGTGCGTGATGTGCTCCGGCAACGGCTGCCGGGTGTGCAAGCAAACCGGCTGGCTGGAAGTGATGGGTTGCGGCATGGTGCACCCGAACGTGCTGCGCATGTCTGGCATCGACCCGGAAGAGTTCCAGGGCTTCGCCTTTGGCATGGGGGCCGAGCGCCTGGCCATGCTGCGCTATGGCGTCAACGATTTGCGTCTGTTCTTCGACAACGACCTGCGGTTCCTGGCGCAATTCCGCTAGGCCCAATCGACGCAATTTTCAGGAGAACAGCATGAAATTCAGTGAACAGTGGCTGCGCGGTTGGGTAAACCCGCAAGTCTCTCGTGACGAACTGGTTGCCCGCCTGTCCATGGCCGGCCTTGAAGTCGACAGCGTTACCCCCGCTGCCGGCCAGTTCAGCGGCATCGTGGTAGGCGAGATCCTGGCCACCGAACAACACCCGGACGCCGACAAGCTGCGTGTGTGCCAGGTAACCAACGGCCAGGAAACCTTCCAGGTCGTGTGCGGCGCCCCTAATGCCCGCCCAGGCATCAAGGTGCCATTCGCCATGATCGGCGCCGAGCTGTCTGGCGACTTCAAGATCAAGAAGGCCAAGCTGCGTGGCGTCGAGTCCTTCGGCATGCTGTGCTCGGCTGCCGAGCTGGAAATCAGCGAAGAAAACGACGGCCTGCTGGAACTGGCAGCCGATGCCCCGGTAGGCGAGAACATTCGTACCTACCTGAGCCTGGACGACGCCAGCATCGAAATCGGCCTTACGCCGAACCGCGGTGACTGCCTGTCCATCGCCGGCCTGGCGCGTGACGTCAGCGCCCTGTACGACACCCCGGTGACCCGCCCGGTAGTGCCGGCCGTACCACCGGCCCACGACGAAGTGCGCCCGGTTGAAGTCAGCGCCCCGGCTGCATGCCCGCGCTACCTGGGCCGCGTTATCCGTAACGTCGACCTGAGCAAGCCAACCCCGTTGTGGATGGTCGAGCGCCTGCGCCGCAGCGACGTGCGCAGCATCGACGCCGCCGTAGACGTCACCAACTACGTGATGCTCGAACTCGGCCAGCCGATGCACGCCTTCGACCTGGCAGAAATCAACGGCGGTATTCGCGTACGCATGGCCGAAGAGGGCGAAAAGCTCGTTCTGCTCGACGGCCAGGAAGTGGCCCTGCGCGCCGACACCCTGGTGATCGCCGACCACACCCGTGCCTTGGCCATCGCCGGCGTCATGGGTGGCGAGCACAGCGGTGTAAACACCGAAAAAACCCGCGACCTGTTCCTGGAAAGTGCCTTCTTCGAGCCGATTTCCGTTGCCGGTAAAGCCCGTTCCTACGGCCTGCACACCGATGCCTCGCACCGCTACGAGCGCGGCGTCGACTCGCACCTGGCCCGCGAAGCCATGGAACGCGCCACCCAGCTGCTGCTGGACATTGTCGGCGGCGAAGCCGGCCCGGTCGTCGAAGCCGTCAGCGAGCAGCACCTGCCGCAGGTGGCCCCGGTTACCCTGCGCGCCGAACGCATCACCCAGATGCTTGGCATGGAAATGGATCCAGCCCAGGTCGAGCAACTGCTCAACGCCCTGGAACTGACCACCAGCAAGGCAGCCGAAGGGGAGTGGACCGTCACCGTGCCAAGCCACCGCTTCGACATCAGCCTGGAAGTGGACCTGATCGAAGAACTGGCCCGCCTGTACGGCTACAACAACCTGCCTGTCCGCTACCCGCAAGCGCGCCTGGCGCCACAGGGCAAGCCGGAAACCCGCGGTGACCTACCGACCCTGCGCCGCCTGCTGGTTGCCCGCGGTTACCAGGAAGCCATCACCTACAGCTTCATCGACCCGAAACTGTTCGAACTGTTCAGCCCGGGCGTAGAGCCGCTGCTGCTGGCCAACCCCATTTCCAGCGACATGGCCGCCATGCGTGCTTCGCTGTGGCCGGGCCTGGTCAAAGCCCTGCAGCACAACCTGAACCGCCAGCAAGACCGCGTGCGCCTGTTCGAAAGCGGCCTGCGTTTCGTCGGCCAGCTGGGTGACCTGCAACAGCAGCCCATGATCGCTGGCGTGGTCACTGGCAGCCGCCTGCCAGAAGGCTGGGCCAACGGCCGCGACGGCGTCGATTTCTTCGACGTTAAAGCCGACGTGGAAGCCTTGCTGGGTTATTCCGGTGCCCTGAGCGACTTCACCTTCAGCGCCGGCAAGCACCCAGCCCTGCACCCAGGCCAGACCGCCGCCATCGAGCGCGACGGCAAACTGGTCGGTTACCTCGGCGCCATCCACCCAGAGCTGGCCAAAGCCCTGGACCTGGACCGCCCGGTGTTCCTGTTCGAGCTGGTGCTGGGCGACGTGGTCGAAGGCCGCCTGCCGAAATTCAGCGAACTGTCCAAGTTCCCGGAAACCCGTCGTGACCTGGCCTTGATCGCCGGTCGTGACGTGGCAGCCAGTGCGGTGCTTGAATTAATTCGTGACAATGCAGGCGAATGGCTCACAGACCTCAGGCTGTTTGATGTCTACCAGGGTAAAGGTATTGATCCTGATAGAAAAAGCCTGGCCGTCGGCTTGACCTGGCAGCATCCATCGCGCACTCTTAACGACGATGAGGTGAACACTACCCTGCAAAACATCCTCACCTCGCTCGAACAAAGGTTGAACACCACGTTAAGGAAATAACGGCATGGGTGCTCTGACGAAAGCTGAGATGGCCGAAAGGCTGTACGAGGAGCTGGGGCTTAACAAGCGTGAGGCCAAGGAGCTGGTCGAGCTGTTTTTCGAAGAAATTCGGCACGCACTTGAAGAGAACGAGCAGGTCAAGCTGTCCGGTTTCGGCAACTTCGACCTTCGCGACAAACGCCAGCGGCCGGGCCGCAACCCCAAGACTGGGGAAGAAATCCCGATCACCGCACGGCGCGTCGTCACCTTTCGTCCAGGGCAGAAGTTGAAGGCCCGGGTTGAGGCCTATGCTGGAACCAAGCCATAACGACGAACTGCCCCCCATACCGGGCAAACGCTACTTCACCATTGGCGAAGTGAGCGAGTTGTGTGCCGTAAAGCCACACGTGCTGCGGTATTGGGAGCAGGAGTTCGACCAGCTCAACCCTGTGAAGCGGCGGGGGAACCGGCGGTATTACCAGCGGCAAGACGTGCTGATGATCCGGCAGATTCGCGCGCTGCTGTATGAGCAGGGATTCACCATTGGCGGGGCGCGGTTGCGGCTCTCCAGTGATGAGGCTAAAGATGATTCGAGCCAGTACAAGCAGCTGATCCGGCAGATGATTGTCGAATTGGAGGATGTGCTGGTGGTGTTGAAGAAGTGAGCTTGGGCTTTTCTGGTGAGTGAAAATTTTTTGAGAAAAAGCTTTCATTTATCAGAGGGTTAGGGTACATTCTTCAACGTTCTCGGCAGTATTGAGAACATGCTTCAAGCCCAGTCGGGGCGTAGCGCAGCCCGGTAGCGCACTTGCATGGGGTGCAAGGGGTCGAGTGTTCGAATCACTCCGTCCCGACCATATATTTCAACGACTTAGCCACCCTCGGGTGGCTTTTTCGTTTTTGCATGTGGGGAGTTTTTCGGGACTTCATCCGATTTTCCTCTTCAAGATCGTCAACACCGGCCCGCGAGAGTCAGTTGTTGATACCATGTTCGCAGCCTCAATCAGCTTGCCCAGCTCAGCGCCGGAGTAGTGGCTGGTGATGCTGCCGTTCTTGTGCCCGAGCAGTGACTTCCGATCCTCTTCAGTAACGCCTGCTGCCCGCAGTCGTCGACCGAAGGTGTGCTTTAAGTCGTGAATCCTGATCGAGGCATATCCAGGGTGAGCGGGGCGAAGGTTTTCCTCCTGCCAGAGTTTCGCCGCTCTCACCCGTGCCTTCTTCCATGCCGAGTCGTTCATCCGGTGCATCGCGGTGCCGTTGTATGGGAATACCCACTCCTTGCTGATCCCGCGCTGCCTTTCAATGATCGACTTGGCCACGTTGTTCAGCACCACCAGGCGCTCGTCGCCATTCTTTACGCCCGATCGGGCGTGTCTCCCGCCGAAGTCAGCAGGGATCAGGAAAACACTGGTTCCCAGTTCCGGCACCGATATCTCCCAATCCCACCTCAGCTTGCACACCTCTTGCTCCCGGCAACCCGTGTTTACCTTGAACAGGGCCATCGTTTGTAGGTGGCCCGGTAACTCGTTGAAGAGGATCGACTGCTCTTCCCAGGACATTGGGTAGGGCTTACGGCTCGACTTTTTCTCTTCGAGCTTCCTCAACATGGGCACACTGTCCAGCCATGGCCGGCGATCCTCGTCTCGCCACTTCCTGGCGCAGAGCGTCAAAACCCGGACCGCGCGCTCAATGGCGATGTTGATCGTCCGATTGCTCACGGCCTTTTCAATGGTCCCATCCGGCAGAACCTTTTCTGCCTGCCTATCCCTGATAAACGGCTCCAGCGCCTGGTCATCGATGTGGGTCAGCGGCAGGTGGCCCAGGTATGGGTGAAGCTGCTTCATGCACAAGGCAGTCAGGTGAATGGAGGGCTGATCCTTGACCTCAAGGAGGTAGCGCATTGCCGCCTCCTCCCAGGTGTGTACCTGCCGAACGCCGTACACCTTCCGTTGACGCATCTGCTCGAGCTTGTGGATCAAGTACTGCTCTGCTTCTTCCCGGTCACCAGTTCCAGTACTCTCTCGAATTCGCTCCCCTTTGTAGACTTTGTCGATTTGCCAGACACCGCCCTTCTCGTAGAGGCCGGTGATCGTTTTTCGCGCCATGTATCATCTCCTCGGCGCTCGCTGCGGGGCCGATTGTTGTCCTGTCTGGTGGCTTTTTCAATCGCCCTGGCCTCGATGTAGGCGTCCGCCCACTCATCAAGCTCCTGGCGGTCAAAGGCCACACCCTGTTTTCCGATGGGGAATTCCCGCACGTTCGGCCTGACCGTCTTGTTGAACTCATCCCGGCACATGCCGAGATACCCAGGCGCATCGCCGAACCGGATGAACCGCGGCTGAATGCTTGAGGGCTTTGCTGCTGTGGCATTCGCCATATTGGTCTCCATGCCATTCAGGCCGTGAAGTGGTGCCCGACCTTCGCCGCCCGGGCGGCTTCCTCGGTGCGGAACATGAGCCGGGTTTTTCCCGGTCGGCCTTCCGATTCGTACTCAGCTTCAACCCACCAGTGGCCGAACATGCGGTACGGCTCGCCGAGGATCTTCGTGACGTAGCAGTCGATCAGGTTCATGGGTGACTCCTTGCTCAGTCCCAGCTGAGCTTCACGGGCATGGGCGGGATTGTTTCGAGGCTGGCCAGGTCGAGCATGGTGAAGTACCCGCCGTCCTGCGGCCGCCAGCCCATGGTGTCGATGTGGATGACGTTGCCGAGCGCCGCCGGCTTGTGCAGCGGGGTGTGGCCGACCACCAGTGCCCGCAGGCCGTACACCCCTTCTGTCTCGCCAAGCTCAATGCGGCTGCGCGACCACATGCAGGTGTTCTGTGTCAGCCTCAGCTGCTTGGCTGTCTCGGGCGCTTCAAGCGCGGCCCGCAGCTCATCCCAGGACGGGAATGGGCAGTCGGCGTGCACGACACCGACCAGGCCGCCAGACGTCTCCACCTCGATGGCGATCGGAAGCTCGCGGAACTGGGCGGCGAATTCACGTTGCTCATCCCAGGCCAGGCCGGCGAACCAGGCGCCGCCGTTGTACACCCAGTTGTCCACGTCGCAGGTGTCGAACCTGCAGACGTAGTCGTCGTGGTTGCCGCGCACCGGGTGGAACCAAGGCCTGGCCATCCAGTCGAGTACGTCTCGGCACTCGGGCCCACGGTCCACCAGGTCCCCAACGCTGAACAGTCGGTCGACTGCCGGATCGAAGCCGGCGGCGTCCAGCGCGGCTTGCAGCCGGGTGAAGTGCCCGTGAATGTCACCAACCGCGAAATCGCGACCAGCTGTGTTTGCGGCGAAGCGCTTGATGCGCACCACCTCGATGTTTTCGAGCATGCAGGATCCTCGCCCGCGCATGTCGGCGGGCTTGA
>NZ_RHQO01000110.1:0-9421 GCF_003935475.1 Pseudomonas sp. p99-361
TCGGGCCAATTATTCCTGTGGGATTCGCGCGCGAACGCCTTGGTGCATGCCTCAATATCGCGCCGTACAAACAAGGCGGCCGCGCGCGCCTGTCACAGGCGTTACTGGCCCGAAACAAACGTAGGAGCGAGCGCAGCTCGCGATTGCGCCGCGCGGGCGGCGCTCGATCTCACAGGCGCTGAAGATGCTCCGGCTACCCTTGCCAGAAACCATAGAATCTGTGGAAGCTGGCTTGCCAGCGATGAGGCCCTTACAGGCAATCACGGATCAACACTGCAGCAAGCTTTCAAGGTCTGCCGCAACCACCTATGTGCAGGGTCGTTGTGAAACCGCGGGTGCCAGGCTTGCAGCACCGTCACCCGCTCCAGCGGTACCGGGATCTCGAACGATCGCAGTGGCAACCCGAGCTTGTGCACGCTGTTGAGGATATTCGCCGGCATCGGCAGGATCAGGTCCGAATCCGGTAGCGAGAACAGCGCCGAGTGAAAACTCGGGGTAATCAATGCCACCCGCCGTTGCACCTTGAAGTTGGCCAGCTCGACATCAATCGGCCCGTTGGCCCGGCCACGGCGGGACACGCTGATCTGTGGGTAACTGGCAAAGCTGGTCGGCGTGATCGGCTGCTCGAAGATCGGGTGGTCGCGTCGGGCCAGGCCCACATAGTAGGTCTGGAACAGGCTCTGCACCTTGATCTCCGGTCCCAGATCAACGGTCGAGCTGATGATCAGGTCGGTGCGCCCGTCGCGCAGCACGCTGTCGTCGTCACCGCCGGGGCTTTCCGGCACGAAGCGCAGCACCGTGCGCGGTGCCTGCTCGTGCATGCGGCGCAGCAGCTGGGCGCCGTACAGGGCGATGAACAGGTCATTGGTGCGAATGTTGAAGGCACGGTCGAGCTTGGGCAGGTCGACTTCATCGGCGCTGCGGAACACTTCGCCGGCCTGCTCCACCAGCGCCGCCACTTGCTCGCGCAAGGCCAGCGCCCGTGGCGTCGGCACCAGCCCACGGCCGGCGCGCACCAGGATCGGGTCGCCCAACGCATCGCGGATACGACTCAGGGTCCTGCTCATGGCCGCGGGGCTCAGGTTCATGCGCTGCGCCGCACCGACCACACTGCCTTCGTCGAGCAGGGCATCGAGGGCGACGAGCAGGTTCATGTCCGGGAGTTGCATGGCCGTTTTCCATTACAGCTGGGGAGTGGCGATGGTAGCAGGTTGGCCGATTGCACCAGACGCAATGCGCTCGTGCGTGGTGGGGCATTTATTCTGGACGGTGATTGGGTCATAACAGTTGCAGTGCCTGCACCGACCCTATCGCCGGTGCAGGCAAATGACTAGCCAGCCAGAAGCAAGGATCCTGCATGCCTAGCCCAGTCCTGATCGCCATCGACGCCTCCCCCGCCGCCACTGCCCTGCTCACCCTCGCCCGCAGCTACTGCCGCCCCGGCGAACACGAATTGCACGTGCTGCTGGCCATCGACTCTACCTTCGCCGTGCACGAGCAACCCGCGCCCTACACCACCGAAGAGCTGGAGCAATACCCCGCCGCCTGCAAGGAACAGCACCAGGCCGACGACGCGGTGGCCAAGGCGGTAGGCGAGTTGCAACAGGCCGGCTTCGCCAGCCAGGGCTGCATGATCGCGGGGCAACCGGTCGAGGCGATCGTAGCCAAGGCGCAAGAACTGAACTGCGAACTGATCATCATGGGCCACCGCCACCTGTCACGGCTGGGCCGGTTGCTGGACCCATCGATCAGCGCCAAGGTGATCGACCGGGTGAAGGTGCCGGTATTGGTGGGGCCCGCCTGAACGCCAGGTTGTCGATGCTGGCAGGCGCACAGCGTACCCGGTGGGAGCGGGCGCGCCCGCGAACACCGGCGCAGCCGGTGCCAGCCACCGCGTTGGATTCTTGCCGGGCATGCCCGCCACCACAGGTCCAGCGCTGTATTCAAAGGCAGTGCAGTGACTGTGGGCCAGAATGGCGCCGCAGGTCACCCCTCGCTCGGCTTCACCACCACCGTACAAGTCGTCCCCGCCGCCAGCAAAAACCCTTCCGGCACTTCATCGATGTGAATGCGCACCGGCACCCGCTGCGCCAGGCGTACCCAGTTGAAAGTAGGGTTCACGTCGGCGATCAGCTCGCGGCTTTGCGGGTTGTCGCGGTCGTAGATACCGCGGGCGATGCTCTCCACATGGCCTTTGATACGCTCGCCGCTCATCATCTGCAGCTCGGCCTGGTCACCGACCTTCACATGCGGCAGCTTGGTCTCCTCGAAGAAGCCATACACCCAGAACGAGTTTTCATCGACCACTGCCATCACCGCTTCACCGGTACGCGCGTAATCGCCCCGGTGGATATTCAGGTTGGTCACGTAACCGTCCACCGTGGCTACGATGTGGGTCCGTTTCAGGTTGAGTTCGGCAGCCGCCAGCTCGGCAAGCGCCTGCTGGTAATCGGCCTGGGCGGCGTTGGCGATATTGCTGGCATCGTCACGGTTTTCCTTGGAGATCACCAGGTTGTCCATGTCGGCACGGCGCTTGGCGTTGACCTTGCGCATCTCCCAGGTGGCCTTGCGCGACGCGACCAGCGCCTTGGCCTGGTCGACAGCGAGCTGATAGTGCTCGGGGTCGATCTGGATCAACAGGTCGCCCTTCTTCACCCGCTGGTTGTCCTTGACCGGCACGTCCACCACATAGCCAGGCACGTCGGCGGCCACGTTGATGATATCGGCACGCACGCGGCCGTCACGGGTCCACGGCGTGGTCATGTAGTGCACCCACAACTGGCGACCGATGGCCACGGCAGCGACCAGCACCAGCAGGGTGGCGATCAGGCTGAAGAACTTTTTCATCGAAGGTTTCTCACCAGTAGACAGTAAGCGCCATGGCGCCGAACAGGCAGACGAACAGGCTCAGGCGCAGCAACGCCGGGTGCCAGAAGAAGCGGTAG
This sequence comes from Pseudomonas sp. p99-361, assembly GCF_003935475.1. Classification (NCBI taxonomy): domain Bacteria; kingdom Pseudomonadati; phylum Pseudomonadota; class Gammaproteobacteria; order Pseudomonadales; family Pseudomonadaceae; genus Pseudomonas; species Pseudomonas sp. p99-361. Next base: position 2,946 of record NZ_RHQO01000110.1, read on the forward strand.
CCATCATGGCTGGCGATGAACCGGTCCAGGCCCCAGGCCAAGCCCAACGCAAACAGGAACATCAAGGTCATGGTGGGCATGTACACACCATGGAAGGCGATTTCGCGGGGCATGCTTTCACGCAGCATCAGGCAGTCCTTTCGCCGGCACCAGCGGCGACTGTGGGTCGAGCAGGGAAGAACGGATGAAGTGCAGGTAGCTTTGCGCACGGCGCAGCACCGAGGTATCGAAGTGCCGGGCGAATGGCTCGTCGGTGGCCTGCACCCGGGCAATGGCATGGTCCACTGCTACCAGCGCGCGTTCGTGGTTGCTGGCACTGGGCTGCAGAAACAGCCGTGCCAGGGCCCGGCCCATCACGCGGATGGCCTGGCGCCACGGTTGCGACTCGGCATAGGCCGGATGCACCGGGGCGCGGGCCTGCTCCTTGCGCAGCTCGATAACCGCGTGGCCGACCTCCAGCACGGTGAACATCCAGCCCATCAGCTCGCTCTGAACCTTCGGCTTGCCGGCTGCCAGGCCGTAAGCCTGGTGCAGCAGGTCGCGGGTGCGGCTTTCGAACGCCGTGCCGATGCCACGCAGGCGGCCGCTGATGGCAAACAACACCTGCTCGCGTAGCTCCTGCTCCAGGCGGCTCCACAACCAGCGGCTGTTGGGTGGCAGGATGATCGCCCCGGCGGCGGCACACACGCACATGCCCAGAATCATGCCGATGTAGTCATTGATGAAGCTGTAGGGGTCGTACACGGTCAGGTTGTTGGGTACCGAGCCGATGGCGAAAAACACCAGCAGGCCAATGCCGTAGCCCGCGTAGGCCGGCCGTGACGAGAGAAACGCGCCGAGCACGAACACAGGCGCCAGCACCATGCACAGCAATGGGAACCCATCGATCCAGGGGAACACGAAGAAGGTCTCGAAGAAGCCGACCAAGGCCCCCAGCGCAGTGCCGCAGGCCATCTGGAACGACATGCGCTTGGGGTTGGGCGAGGCCGCCGACAAGCCCACGGTCACCGTGGCGATCAGGGTCATCATCGCGCCACTGGGCCAGTCGCTGAGCAGCCAGTAGCTGCCCAGCAGCAACAGCACTGTCGAGGCGCGCACACCCGCTGCCAACGACACCAGCCAGCTGGTCTGCGCCACATAGGGCTCGTCCCATTGCTCGCGCTCGTGCTTGTGTGCGGCCAGCGAGGCGTGGGTTTCGGCGTAGCTGAACATTTCGTCGATGAAGCGGTACAACAGCTCGAACACCGTGTGGAAGTCGAGCTGGTCAGCCGCGCTCGGCCCGGTTGCCAGGTAGTCGGCCCGCAGGCTACGCACCTGGGTTTGCAGGCCTTCCTTGTAGGCGCCCAGCTCCAGGGTCAGGCGCAAGGCATCGGCGTCGGTCAGCGCCCGGCCCACGTAGGGTTGCAACAGCTCCACCAAGGTGTTCAGGCCCGGCTCGATGGCGGTGACGATCTGCCGCGGGCCACGTGCACGCAGCCGCTCCAGCAGGCGGTGCAGGGCGTTGAAGCGTGTGGTGATGGCCATGAACTCGCTGTTCATACGCACCAGCCGGCCACTACGCCGGCGCATGTGCGGGTCTTCGAAGGCGGTGACGTTACGCAGGCTTTCCAGGCCCACCGCCTCGGCCACGAAGCGCACGTTGCTGCTCTCGAAACGGTCACGCTGGCTGTCACCGCGCAAGGCCTCGACCACCACCCCGGCGAACACACCAAAGCGCTGGTACAGGGCGTTACGCATGGCGGCGCTGGCCGACTGCGGCAGGATCGCGGCACTGACGAAAGTCGACACCAGGATGCCCAGGGCAATTTCCAGCACCCGCCACACCGCCGCCATGAACGCCTGGTCAGGGTGCTGCAGCACCGGCAGGCCGATCATGGCCGCGGTGTAGCCGGCCAGCACGAAGCCATAGGCGCGGAAGGTGCGGTAGCGCATGGCACCGGCCGAACACAGCCCAACCCACAGCGCCAGGCTGGGCAGGAACAGCTCGGTGTTCTGCGGAAAAATGGCAATCAACGCCACCATCATCGCCGAGCCGGCCAGGGTGCCGAGCACCCGGTAGAAGCTCTTGGCGAACACATGGCCGCTTTGCGGCTGCATGACGATGAACACGGTGATCATCGCCGTGCGCGGTTGCGGCAGCTCCAGGCGCATGGCCAGCCACAGGGTAATGAACGCGGCTGCCAGTACCTTGAAGATATAGACCCAGGTCACGCCATCGGTACGCGCCCAGGCGAAGAAGCCGCGACGCCATTCCAGGCTTTGCAGCCAGCGCACAGGCAAACTGGAAGTGCTCATTCAGCGTTGTCCGGCCGGGTATCGAAAATGGCCAGGGCCGCCGGGGTGTTCGGCGCAGCCTGGCGTTCTTCCTGGGGTACGTCCTGGCCAGCCTGCAGGCCACCGCCCAGCGCGGTGACCAGCTCGGCATGGGCGATCAGGCGTGCCGCCTGCACCTGCTGCTGCACCTGCTGCTGGCGGAACAGCAAGGTCTGCGCATTGAGCACGTTGAGGTAATCGGTAAGGCCACGCTGGAAGGCCACCGTGGCGATATCGTAGGTTTTCTGCGCGGCAGCCACCGATTCGGCAGCGAAGTGCGACTGCTGCTGCATCGACTCGCGGCGGATCAACTGGTCGGAAATGTTCTTCAGCGCACCGACCACGGTCTGGTTGTAGCGCGCCACGGCCACGTCATAGCCAGCCGAGGCCACGCCCAGCTGCGAGCGCAGGCGCCCGCCGTCGAAAATCGGCAGGCTGATGGCCGGGCCAACGTTGTAGTTGAACTTGCGCCCGGTCAGGAATTCCAGCGGCCCGCCGCCCGTGGCCATGAAGCCCAGGCTGCCGACCAGGTCGACGTTGGGGAAGAAGCCGGCGTGCGCGACGTCGATGCCGCGTGCCTGTGCAGCCACCTGCCAGCGGCTGGCGACCACATCCGGGCGCTGGCCGACCAGTGCCGCAGGCAGGTTGGACGGCAGCTTCAGTGGTGCGGCCAGGACCAGGGTCGGGCGCTGCAACTGCGCGCCCTCACCCGGCCCTTTGCCGGCCAGGGCGGCCAGCTGGTTGCGGGCCAGGGCGATTTCTTCGTCAAGGCTATCGAGCTGGCGATGGGTTTCCGGCAGCGGCGCTTCGGCCTGGCTGACTTCGAAATGGGTGCCGATACCGGCCGCCAGGCGGCGCTTGGCCAAGGCCAGGATCTGTTCTTGCTGTGCCAGCTCGGCCTTGACGATGTCGCGCTGGGCAAAGTGCAGGCTCAGCTGGATATAGGCGCGCACCACGTTGTTCTGCAGCTCCAGCTGCGCCTGGCGCGCTTCAGCCACGCTCATGTGCGCCTGGTCCACTGCCTGTTCACTGGCGTTGCGTTCACGGCCCCACAAGTCCAGCGCGTAGCTCAAACCAATGGCCGCGTTGTTGTCCCAGGTGTTGGCACCCGACAACGCGCCAGGCCCATAGAACTGGTCTTCAGGCCAGTTGTGGCGCTTGAGCGTGGCCTGGCCGTTGGCCTGGAGCTTTTCAGCCGACTCGATCACACCGGCCATGGCCTTGGCTTCACGCACCCGCGCGGCGGCCATGGCCAGGCTCGGGCTGCCGGCCACTGCCAGGGCAACCCAGCGGTCCAGTTGCGGGTCGCCATAGGCGTGCCACCACTGCTGGTCGGGCCAGTGAGCATCGCTTGCGGCTTCGCGAATGGCCGCGTCGGTGGTCAGGGTATTGGCTTGCAGCGTCTTGCTTTGCGGGGCGATGCCCCAGGTTCCGATACAGCCGCTCAAGGTGAGGGCAAGGGCACAGGCACTGAACGCACTGAGCGTTCTGATGATGCGACGCGGCACAGCTGCGATTTCCCGAGGAAGAGGTGGAGGGGCCGAGCAATTCTAGGGGGCGGCAGCACTGGCGATAAGCGTAGATTCCTGCGAATCTTTGTTACCAAAACGGCGATAATCCGCCTTTGGTCGAAGGTAAGTTTTCATAACTTTTGCGTTGCTTCGTGACACAATTTTGTCCTCTACCTCGAGAGTGACCCATGGACACCCTGCAAAACATGCGTGCTTTCAGTTGCGTAGCGCAATTAGGCAGCTTCACGGCCGCTGCGGCGCAACTGGACACCACCACCGCGAACGTATCGCGGGCGGTCTCCAACCTGGAAGCCCATCTGCAAACAAGGCTGCTCAACCGTACCACCCGCCGCATTGCGCTGACCGAGGCCGGCAAGCGCTACCTGATGCGCTGCGAACAGATTCTGACCTACGTCGAGGAAGCCGAGGCCGAGGCCAGCGACGCCCATGCGCGCCCCGCCGGGCAATTGAAGGTGCATTCGATGACCGGGGTGGGCCAGCATTTCGTAGTGGATGCGATTGCCCGCTACCGTGAATCGCACCCCGACGTGACCTTCGACCTGACCATGGCCAACCGCGTGCCCGACCTGCTTGACGAGGGCTATGACGTGTCCATCGTGCTGGCCACCGAGCTGCCGGACTCGGGGTTCGTTTCGCAGCGCCTGGGCATCACCTACAGCATCGTCTGCGCGTCGCCCGCCTACATCGCCCGCCATGGCCTGCCGCACAAACCTGCCGACCTGCTCAAGCACGCCTGCCTGCGCATGGTCAGCCCGGTGATCCCGCTGGAAAAGTGGCTGTTCGATGGCCCGGAAGGCCAGGAGATGGTCAACATCACCAGCTCGCCGTTCATGGTCAACACCGCCGACGCCATGAAAACCGCGATCCGCAGCGGCATGGGCGTAGGTGTGCTGCCGATTTATTCGGCCATCGATGGCCTGCGCGACGGCAGCCTGGTGCGGGTGCTGCCCGAGTACCGCCTGCAGGAACTGAACCTGTACGCCATCTACCCGTCGCGCCAGTATCTGGATGCCAAGATCAAGACCTGGGTCGAATACCTGCGCAACTCGCTGCCGGAAATTCTTGCCGCGCATGAGGCCGACCTGAAAACCCATCAGGTGCTGATCGCCAACTAGGGGCAGTTGCAAGTCGCAAGTCGCAAGTCGCAAGAAAAAGCAGATCCGTTCACGTGCTGCTTTTTCTTGTAGCTTGTAGCTTGCAACTTGTAGCTTGTAGCTTTCCCCTTGGAAGCAGCCCGATGAAAAAGACCGTCCTGGCCTTCAGCCGAATCACCCCGGCCATGGCCGAGCGCCTGCAGCAAGATTTCAACCTGATCCAGCCCAACCCCAAGTTGGGCGACATCGCCGCCCAGTTCAACGAAGCCCTGCCCGAAGCCCACGGCCTGATCGGGGTCGGGCGCAAGCTTGGCCGGGCGCAGCTGGAAGGTGCGGCCAAGCTCGAGGTGGTGTCCAGCGTGTCGGTCGGTTACGACAACTATGACCTGGACTACTTCAACGAACGCGGCATCGCCCTCACCAACACCCCGGACGTGCTCACCGAAAGCACCGCCGACCTGGGCTTTTCGCTGATCATGGGCTGCGCACGGCGTACCGCCGAACTCGACGCCTGGACCAAGGCCGGCAACTGGCAGGCAACCGTGGGCCCGGCGCACTTCGGCAGTGATGTGCATGGCAAGACCTTGGGCATCGTCGGCCTGGGCAACATTGGCGCAGCCGTGGCCCGCCGTGGCCGCTTCGGCTTCAACATGCCGATCCTGTACAGCGGCAACAGCCGCAAGAGCGCGCTGGAGCAGGAGCTGGGCGCGCAGTTCCGCAGCCTGGAGCAGTTGCTGGCCGAAGCCGACTTCGTGGTCATCGTGGTGCCCCTGTCGGACGCGACCCGCAAACTGATCAGCAGCCGCGAGCTGAAGCTGATGAAGCCCAGCGCGTTCCTGATCAACATTGCACGCGGGCCGGTGGTCGATGAAGCCGCACTGATCGAAGCGCTGCAGAACGGCACCCTGCGCGGCGCAGGCCTCGATGTCTACGAGAAAGAGCCACTGAGCGATTCGCCGCTGTTCAAGCTGCCCAATGCCCTGACCTTGCCACACATAGGCTCGGCCACCGCCGAAACCCGCGAAGCCATGGCCAACCGGGCGCTGGACAACCTGCGTGCGGCGCTGCTGGGTGAGCGGCCGCGGGACCTGGTGAACCCGCAGGTGTGGAAGGGCTGATCCCCCGGTTATCCCTGTACCGGCCCTATCGTCGGCAAGCCAGCGCCCACAGTTTCGGTAGCTGGCCGCTGATAGGGCCATGACTCATCTGGCCTCCACAACCCCCTCAGCTACCCGTGCCCTGGGCTTGCGAAACACCAGCACATTCCCTGCCATCACTGCGACAAGGGTTTGCCAGTGCCAGCCATTTCAGCAATCGGTTCCGCCAGGCCGTTGGCGCCACACCGGGCGAGTACCGCCTGGCCTTCAACCTGTGACATCGGGGCTGCTTTGCAGCCCATCGCAGGCAAGCCCCACAGGGATCGCCTTAGGGCTGACAGGTGTTTGCCACAAGGTATGGCAGCGCCTGTTAGAGCGAGCGCCGCCCGCGCGGCGCAATCGCGAGCTGCGCTCGCTCCTACGTTTGTTTCGGGCCAATT
>NZ_RHQO01000111.1:0-9034 GCF_003935475.1 Pseudomonas sp. p99-361
TTTTTGTCGCGTCTGACAAAAAGTGACTCGCCGTAAGGGCGAAAAGGTGACTATGCGTCGCTATCGCAGCTGGAGTTTTCGCGCTATCAAAACCAGCGCTCAAGATTTCAAGCGCTGCAAAGGTGTGGGCGTTTACACCGCATGGGTATTCGTTCGCGTAGGCGACGCATAGGTATTCGTCCGCGTAGCAGAGGCCGCGATAAACCATCGGGAACCCTGCAAGCCCGGCCGACCTCTCACCCTCATGAGCCCGCTGCGGAGAACGCCGCCCATGAAACACCTCATACCATGGCTGCTGGCCACCAGCCTGACCGCCTGCGGCGACACCGCCCTGCTGAGTGTAAACGACGGCACCGGCCCATCCCCCCAGCTACCCGCCCCCGTACGCACGCCCCTGCCCACCGTGAACATCGCCCCAGCAGTAGGCTGGCCGGAACATGCAAAACCCACGGCAGCCCCCGGCCTTCAGGTGAACGCGTTCGCCAGCGGCCTCGACCACCCCCGCTGGCTATACCTGCTGCCAAACGGCGACGTTCTCGTGGCCGAGACCAATGCCCCACCCAAGCCAGAAGACGCCAAGGGCCTGCGCGGCTGGGCCATGAAAAAGGTCATGGCGCGTGCAGGTGCTGGCGTACCCAGCGCCAACCGCATCACCTTACTGCGCGATGCCGATCACGATGGTTCGGCAGAAACCCAGGTGCCGTTCATCGAGGGGCTGAACTCACCGTTCGGCATGGCCTTGATAGGCGATGACCTCTACGTCGCCGACACCGACAAGCTGCTGCGTTTTCATTACCAAAGCGGCGCAACACACATCACCGACAAAGGCCAGGTGGTGACTGCGCTACCCGGCGGCCCGCTGAACCACCACTGGACCAAGAACGTGATCGCCAGCCCCGATGGCAAACACCTTTACGTGACAGTCGGTTCAAACAGCAATGTCGCCGAGAACGGAATGGACAAGGAACAAGGGCGGGCTGCGATCTGGGAAGTGAACCCGGCCAACGGCCAGCACCGGTTGTTCGCCACCGGGCTGCGCAACCCCAACGGCCTGGCCTGGGAGCCGAACAGCGGCAGCCTGTGGACTGCCGTCAACGAACGCGACGAAATCGGCAGCGACCTGGTGCCCGATTACATCACCTCCGTGAAGGACGGCGGCTTTTATGGCTGGCCCTACAGCTACTACGGCCAGCATGTGGACAGCCGTGTGCAACCGCCCGCGCCGCAAAAGGTAGCCCAGGCGCTGGTCCCCGATTATGCCGTGGGGCCGCACACCGCCTCGCTGGGGCTGGCGTTCGCCGAACCGGGTGCGCTGCCTGCGCCATTCCAGCGCGGCGCGTTCGTCGGGCAACATGGCTCTTGGAACCGCAAGCCTCACAGTGGCTACAAGGTCATTTTCGTGCCGTTCGACCGCGCAGGCAAACCTGCAGGCAGCCCGGTGGACCTGCTGAGCGGCTTCCTGGATGAACAGGGCCAGGCCAAGGGGCGCCCGGTCGGTGTCATCAACGATGGACGCGGAGCGGTGCTGGTGGCAGACGATGTGGGCAACGTGGTCTGGCGGGTGAGCAAGGCAGCCGCCACTGCGCCGTAGCCCCGATCCCCTGCTATCAGGGGTTCTGCGCCAGGTGCCCTTGTGGAATCACCCGCTTGGCCTGCAGGTAGGCTTTGGCCCAGTAGCTGTTGGACAGGTAGTCCAGGCGCACGGTGCCACCCGTGGAAGGGGCATGCACGAAGCGCCCATCACCTACGTAGATACCTGCATGGCTGACTTGCGAGCCGCCACTGGTAGCGAAGAACACCAGGTCACCGGACTGCAACGCGTTGAGGTTTACGGTGGGCGCCCGCATGACGATCATCTCCCGCGTCGAGCGCGGCAGGCTGATGCCGGCGGCATCCCGGTAAACGTACTTGATCAGGCCGCTGCAATCGAAGCCGGAATCCGGCGTATTGCCACCCCAGCGGTAGGGCGTGCCCACCAGACCAATGGCGCGAATCAACACGTCATCGGCAACCGGCGAGGGGCTGGCCTGGCTATAGGAGGTGACCTGGGGCTTTATCACGGGGGCCGGCGCAGGGGCACGGCTGGAACAGGCAGCCAGCAAGGTTGCCAAGGAGAGGAATGCGAAGCGCGCCATCGTTGCCATGGCCATAACTTCCTGTCTGAGACCGCTGCGCTGCAGCTGAAAAGAGTTGAGAAATTAGATTAGACGCTTTCTGTAAATGCGCACGGCGGCGAGCTTTTTTTCAAAAGCACCGCCGCCGTGGCAGGGTACAGCATTTTGCCATCAGTTGCGCGCGATGTTGGTCGGCGCCATGGCCAAGGCGCGCTTGGCTTCAATGAAGGTCTTGCTCCAGTAGCGGTCACCGAGGCTGTCGATGCGCACGCCACCGCTGCGGCGGCTGCTGGAGTGGATGAACTGGTTGTCACCCAGGTAGATGCCGGCATGGCTGACGCGACCGCGGCCATTGGTGCTGAAGAACAGCAGGTCACCTGGCTTGAGTTTGTTGCGCGCCACTTTCGGGGCATCGACGTTGATCATTTCACGCGTGGAGCGCGGCAGGGTCATGCCCGCCTCTTCGCGGAACAGATAACCGATGAATCCACTGCAGTCGAAGCCGGACTTTTCCGAGGTACCGCCGAAGCGATAACGGGTGCCGATCAACGACATGCCGCGTTCCAGGATGCTGTCGGCCAGAACCGGCAGCTGGTAAGGCTTGCTGCTGGAGAACGACGCCAGGTCATCTTCGGTGGCCAGCTCTTCCGGTTCGCCGAATACCGACGAAGGCGAGGCTTGGGTTTTAACTGCCGCCTGAGCGGCGACAGGGGTGTGATCCTGGGGCTGGGAAACCGGGCCTTGGGCCGCGCAGCCAAAAAGCAGGGTCACGAGTGCGAGTGGCACGAGGGGTGCAAAGCGCTTCAGCATGGGCACGACCGTGTCTGTAATCCTTTAGAAGGGGGAAACTATGCCCTCTATCATGGCCATTTGCAAATTTTATCGAAAAAGATGTGACTTTTTCGTTTTGCTGCTCTGGCCCAAGGATTTCAGGGGGTTACCAGCCGAGGGTTTCCTTGAGGAAAGGGATGGTGAGCTTGCGTTGGGCCTGCAGCGATGCCTGGTCGAGGCGCTCGAGCAGGTCGAACAGCGCACTCATGCTGCGTGCACCGCGGGTAAGGATGAAATGCCCGACTTCGTCGGTGAGGTGCAGGCCGCGACGCGAGGCACGCAGTTGTAGCGCACGCAGCTTGTCTTCATCGGACAGGCCACGCATCTGGAACACCAGGGCCAGGGTCAGCCGCGACTTCAGGTCCGGCAATTTCACCGGCAGTTCGCGCGGTGATGCCGAGGCGGCCAGCAACAGCCGTCGGCCGCTGTCACGCAGGCGGTTGAACAGGTGGAACATGGCCTCTTCCCAGTCTGGCTTGCCGGCGATCACATGCAGATCGTCTATGCAGACCAGTTCATACTGCGCCAGGTAGTCGAGCAGCCCTACGCCACGCTCGAGCAGTTGCGCCAGTGGCAGGTAGACCGCGGGCTCACCGCGCTGCTGGAAACGGTGCGTGGCGGCCTGCAGCAGGTGGCTGCGGCCGACACCCTGTTTGCCCCACAGGTAGATAAGGCTTTCGGTCCAGCCGGCGTCGGCTTCGCACAACCGCTCGACGTAGCCCAATGCCGCAGCATTGGCGCCCGGATAGTAGTTGATGAAGGTGGCGTCATCGCGCAGGCGCACACCCAGGGGCAACTGGATCGGTGGTTTCATGCTCGCGGGCAGTCGATGAGACCGCAGGGGGCCTTAGGTGAACAATCTGCAAAGTCTATACCCGCAACGCGGGGCGCACAATCGCGGCAACCGATAGCGCAAGCAAAATCAACAGGTTGCGCTGCAACGCCCGACACTGCGCCACGACAGGAGCGCCCCTCATGAAGCCGCGACGCGGTGGCCGGGGTTACAGCTCTGGGTCGACGTCGCCGGCATACATGTCCGACTCTTTATAAAGATCATGCACATGCCGCAGGAGCACCATGATCACCGCCGCCACCGGCAGCGCCAGCAATACCCCGGTAAAACCGAACAGCTCGCCCCCCGCGAGGATGGCGAAGATCACCGCCACCGGGTGCAAGCCGATGCGGTCACCCACCAGCAACGGTGTCAGCACCATGCCTTCCAGTGCCTGCCCGATGACGAACACCGCGACAATGCCCAGCATCGGGTACAGGTCGCCGCCAAACTGGAACAGCCCGGCCACCAGCGCCGCGCCGATGCCGATGATGAAACCCATGTACGGCACGATGGCCGCCAAGCCGGCGAGCATGCCGATCAGCAGGCCCAGTTCCAGGCCCACCAGCATCAGCCCCACCGAATAGATGATGCCCAACGCCACCATCACCAGCAGTTGCCCGCGAACGAAGGCCCCCAGTACTTCATGGCACTCGCCAGCCAGGCCGACTATCTGGGGTTCCTGTTGGCGGGGCAACAGGCTGCGCAGCTTGGCCATCATCAGGTCCCAGTCCCGCAGCAGGTAGAAGCCCACGACCGGAATCATCACCATGTTGGCCAGCCAGGCGATCAGCGCCAGGCTCGAAGCGGTCGCCTGCGACAACACCACCCCGACAATGTCGGTGGTCTGGCCCATGTGCTCGCTGATAGCCGACTTGATCTTGTCGAACTTCCAGAAACCATCGGCCAGGCCAAGCCGCTGCTGCACCCACGGCAAGGCCACGTGCTGCAACCAGTCAAGCATCTGCGGCGCCAGCTCGTACAAGCGCACCAGCTGCTTGGCCAGCATCGGCACCAGCACCAGCAACAACGCCATGAACAGCAAGGTGAACAGCGCGAACACCACCACCACACCCCAGGTCCGGGACAGCCCGCGGCGCTCCAGCCAATCAACCAGCGGGTCGGCCAGGTAGGCCAGCAGAATACCGATCAGAAAGGGCGTGAGAATGTTGTGCAAGCTATAGAGCAGCACGACAACCAGCAGTATGGCGCCCAGCCAGATCCAGCGACGCAGGTCAGTCAATGTCAGTACTCCTTACCAACGAAAACGCAGGCCGTCGAACGGCGGGGGTGTAGGTTGAGGCTCGGTAGCCGGGGCCTGGCCACCCGTAGGCACCGGCGTGGCCGGTACTGCGGCGGTTTGTTCCACCGGCAGCTCCTGCAACTTGGCCAGGCCCAGCTGGGCACGCAATTGTTCACGGTTGCCGGTCACGCCGTAGGTCAGGGTGGTGCCGTCAGCCAACTGCAAGCGTGGGCCATAGGGTTCCAGCACCCGAGCCAACTCGGCGTAGCGCTGCAGGTTCATCCCCTGCACCTGCACCTGCAACTGGCTGCTGGCCCCCGGCCGGGTGACATAACGCGGTGCAAGGCGGTTGCCCACCGCCAGCATCACGGCATCAGCCAGTGCGGCCTGGTCGGCGCCCTCGGCAGTGCCCTGCTCACGCTGGTCACCCAGCCACAGTTGCCATTTACCTTGCCACTTGCCATCGGTTTCCTGGGCATGCACCGCCAGCATGGCGTCGGCGCCGTAACGCTCGGCGGCCTCGCGCAGCGGCGCCGGGTCGCTGCCTTCGAGTTGCTTGGCATTGGCTACCAATTGCTCCTGCAGGTCGGCCAGCGGCAGGCGCAGCGGCAAACCGCGGTGCTGGGCGGCACGCCGCAGTGGCTGGGCACTGGGCTGGCCATCACCGACCAGGCTGCTGCCTTCGACACTGTCATTGAGCCACCAGCTGAGGATCGACGGCCGGTTGCTCCCCCACAAGGCCAGGCCAGCCTTGCGCAGTGCGCGCTCGGTACTGCCCGGGTCGAACTCGACCACAACCGATTCCGGCGGGCCCGCCTCGGTGCCGACCTGGTTGATGATTTGCTGCGGGTCTTTGCGCAGGCCCGCCAACCCTGGGCTTTGCACCGCCTTGGGGTCACCGGTCAGGCGCAGGATGAGGGTTTCGAGGGCCTTGCCGGTAGCGGCTGTACGCGCTTCGGCGCCCTGCCCCGCAAGCGGTTCGTGCACCTGGTAAAGGTCGGAGACGTTTTCAGCCATGGCGGCGGCCGACACAAGGGCCAGGCAACCGGCTGCCAGAATAGAGATCAAGCGCATCGAGGATTCCGTCCAGTCGTGCTTCAAGCCGTGAGCTTCACGCTACAAGCTTAATGCAGCGACAGCGCGGCGCTGCATTTTCTTGCGGCCTGAGGCTCGCTGGTTGCAGCTTATACATATGCAACCCCATCAACCACCCCGGGCCATTTTTCAGCAATTTACCGGCCTGCCCGTCGGCCTGAGGATGGCCGCTGCCCGGCAACCCTGATAAAATCGCGCGCCTTCACAGACCACTGACGTTTCAGGCAGCCGTCGCTCACCCGCCGGCCTTGGCCGCCATGGTCGTTTTTAAGAATCCCTCCCTCCTAAAGGCCTGGATCAATGAGCAAGCAACCCTCCCTGAGCTACAAGGACGCCGGTGTAGACATCGACGCCGGCGAAGCACTGGTCGAACGCATCAAGGGCGTGGCAAAACGCACCGCACGCCCTGAAGTCATGGGTGGCCTGGGCGGCTTCGGCGCCCTTTGCGAGATCCCGGCCGGCTACAAGCAGCCGGTGCTGGTCTCCGGCACCGACGGCGTCGGCACCAAGCTGCGCCTGGCGCTGAACCTGAACAAGCATGACAGCATCGGCCAGGACCTGGTCGCCATGTGCGTCAACGACCTGGTGGTGTGCGGCGCCGAGCCGCTGTTCTTCCTCGACTACTACGCCACCGGCAAGCTCAATGTCGACGTGGCTGCCACCGTGGTCACCGGCATCGGTGCCGGTTGCGAACTGGCCGGCTGCTCGCTGGTCGGTGGTGAAACAGCCGAAATGCCTGGCATGTACGAAGGCGAAGACTACGACCTGGCCGGTTTCTGCGTGGGCGTGGTGGAAAAAGCCGACATCATCGACGGTTCCAAGGTTGCCACCGGCGATGCACTGATCGCCCTGCCGTCCTCCGGCCCGCACTCCAATGGCTACTCGCTGATCCGCAAGATCCTCGAAGTGTCGGCCACCGACATCGAGAACACCCAGCTGGGCGGCACCCCGCTGACCGACCTGCTGATGGCCCCGACCCGCATCTACGTCAAGCCGCTGCTGCAGCTGATCAAGAACACCGGCGCAGTCAAAGCCATGGCCCACATCACCGGTGGCGGCCTGCTCGACAACATCCCGCGCGTACTGCCGAAAAACGCCCAGGCCGTGGTAGACGTGGCCAGCTGGCAGCGCCCGGCGGTGTTCGACTTCCTGCAGGAAAAAGGCAACGTCGACGAGCACGAAATGCACCGCGTATTGAACTGCGGCGTTGGCATGGTCATCTGCGTGGCCCAGGACCAGGTCGAAGCGGCCCTGAACGAACTGCGCGCCGCCGGTGAACAGCCATGGGTCATCGGCCACATCGCCGAAGCCGCCGAAGGCGCCGCCCAGGTCGAGCTGCAGAACCTCAAGGCACACTGATGCCGAGCAAGACCTGCAATGTAGTGGTACTGCTGTCGGGTTCCGGCAGCAACCTGCAAGCCATGATCGACAGTTGCCAAGGCCAGGACAGCCCGGTGCGCATTCGTGCGGTGGTCTCCAACCGCGCCGATGCCTTCGGCCTGCAACGCGCCGCAGCCGCCGGCATTGAAAGCGCGGTGCTCGACCACACCCGGTTCGACGGCCGTGAAGCCTTCGATGCAGCGCTGATGGCGTGCATTGACGGCTTTGCCCCGGACCTGGTGGTGCTGGCCGGGTTCATGCGCATCCTCAGTGGCGGCTTCGTGCGCCACTATCAGGGCCGCCTGCTCAATATCCACCCGTCGTTGCTGCCCAGGTACAAAGGGCTGCATACCCACCGCCGGGCGCTGGAGGCAGGCGACGCCGAGCATGGCTGCAGCGTACACTTCGTGACTGAGGAACTCGATGGCGGCCCACTGGTCGTACAGGCAGTAGTCCCGGTGGCGCCAGACGACACCGTCGAAAGCCTGGCCCAGCGGGTTCACCAGCAGGAACACCTGATCTACCCGCTGGCAGTGCGCTGGTTTGCCGAAGGCCGCTTGCGCCTTGCTGAACAGGGTGCATTACTGGACGGCCAGCCGCTGGCGGCCAGCGGTCACTTGATTCGATCCTAGGAGAACTTATGCGTCGTGCCCTGCTCTTGGCTCTTGCCGTGCTCGCCCTGCCGCTCCAGGCAGCTGATCTGAAGCCCTTCTCGGCCAGCTACACCGCCGACTGGAAGCAGCTGCCCATGAGCGGCACCGCCGAGCGCAGCCTGGTCAAAAATGCCAACGGTACCTGGGACCTTAACTTCAAGGCTTCCATGATGATCGCCAGCCTGACCGAGCAAAGCACCCTGCGCCTGGAAAACGACACCCTGCTGCCACAGAAGTACCACTTCGAGCGTGGTGGCCTGGGCAAAGCCAAGAAGGTCGACCTGAACTTCGACTGGAACACCAAGAAAATCACCGGTAGCGACCGGGGCGACGCCATTACCCTGCCGCTCAACCGCGGGGTACTGGACAAGTCTTCCTACCAGCTGGCCTTGCAGCATGACGTGGCGGCAGGCAAGAAGAGCATGACTTACCAGGTAGTCGATGGCGACGAGATCGACAATTACGACTTCCGCGTGCTGGGCACTGAAAAAGTCACCACCAAGACCGGCCAGGTCGATGCGGTGAAGGTCGAGCGCGTGCGCGACCCAAGCCAGAGCAAGCGCATCACCGAGCTGTGGTTTGCCAAGAACTGGGACTACCTGCTGGTGCAACTGCGCCAGGTGGAGACCGATGGCAAGGAGTATGTGATCGTACTGCAGGATGGTACGGTCGATGGCAAGCCGGTGAAGGGTAACTGAGCCCGCGTTGCCAGTGACATCCGATAGCCCCGCCTAGTGCGGGGCTTTTTTGTGCCTGGGTGTCTGGGTGGCCCGTACTGGCCCTATCGCCGGCAAGCCAGCTCCCACAGAGATCGCCTTAGGGCTGACAGGTGTTTGCCACAAGGTATGGCAGCGCCTGTTAGAGCGAGCGCCGCCCGCGCGGCGCA
>NZ_RHQO01000112.1:0-8833 GCF_003935475.1 Pseudomonas sp. p99-361
TGTAGCTGAAGGTGGTTCCGATCGCACTCCAGGTTACCAGCGTGTAGCTGAAGGTGGTTCCGATCGCACCCCAGGTTCCCAGCGTGTAGCTGAAGGTGGTTCCGATCGTACCCCAGGTTTCCAGCGTGTAGCTGAAGGTGGTTCCGATCGCACTCTAGGTTTCCAGCGTGTAGCTGAAGGTGGTTCCGATCGCACCCCAGGCTTCCAGCGCGTAGCTGAAGGTGGTTCCGATCAACTGAAAGCACGAGCTAAACGGTCGTAAGATAGTTTCACTAATTCTCGGCCCGGCTTTGCCGGGCCTTTTGTCATACCGAGCTAGTGGGGTATCTTACGCGTCCCTGTTTGCGCTATTCTCAGGATTAGACGATGTTCAGGGGCCTCGACATGTCAGAATCAAGTCCGCAACTCTTCCCAACCTTTGACGATCCGCTTTCATTTAAGCGGGCGGTAATTTCGTCGATTATTCGCCGTTTTACGACAGGTTCCGGAATATACCAAACCGCTATTGAGGGTCTCAATTTAGTTCGAAACGATACACCTACGGATACGCTGTATAGTGTTTATAAGCCTACACTGTGCTTGGTGGTGCAAGGTCGAAAGGAGGTTCGTCTATTTGGCGAGCGGTATGTATATGATCCTCTGAACTATTTGGTGATTTCTGTTACTCTTCCGCTCGCGGGTAAAGTTATTGAGGCATCCCCGGATGTGCCCTATTTAGGTGCGCTTTTAGACATTGATCCTGCTCAGATTAGTCAATTGATTGCTGATAGTAGTCCTGTCGGTGTCCCTAGTAATGGCGATGTAAGAGGGCTGTATCTTGGAAGTACTGATGGCCCGTTGCTGGATGCTTTGTTTCGCTTGCTGAGCTTGCTTGATAGCCCCGAAGATATCTCTCAGCTCGCACCTATGGCCTTGCGAGAAATATTTTATCGATTGCTGCGAGGTCAGCAAGGCCAGAGGCTCTACGAAATTGCAGTGGTCGACAGTCAATCATATAGAGTAACGCGAGCAATCGAATGGCTAAATAATAATTTTGCTGAACCTATGCGGATCGATGAATTAGCAAAATATGTAAATCTCGGGGTTTCGACTCTCCATCATCGTTTTAAAGCTGTTACTTCTATGAGTCCGCTCCAGTATCAGAAACAACTGCGATTGCACGAGGCTCGAAGGTTAGTGCTCAGTCAGTCAACCGATATTGCAACAGTAGCCTCTCAAGTAGGTTATGAGAGTCAGTCACAATTCAGTCGCGAGTATAGTCGGCTTTTTGGAACCTCTCCCTTACGAGATCGCGCTCGCCTTCGTCGGTCAGGCTAAGTCCATCTTCTATGGAGTATCTGAGAGAAAGGAGCTCTTTGACGTCTTAGGTGGTTCTTGAAAGTCGCGGCGATGATAGTGATCATGAGAACAAGTAGAACGACGCAGGGTATCAGCACCCAGTTTGACTTGAGTGGCCTGGGCAGAAAAAGATAGGCTGCCTATGAGCTTTCGAGTAATGGCAGCAATGTCCGTTTCGCGGGATAGTATATAAAGCTGCTCTCGCAACGTGCCTCGAATTTGCGCAGATGCCGACTCATCAAACCATCGACGACATCGGTGATCTAGGCGAACAGGAATAGAGGCATGGCTAGGGCGAGGATGGTTTCTCGCACTATAAACGAGGAGACTGTAAACAAAATCGCCTGCAAGTTGTCCTGACGACGACGTAAGCTACATCGAGTACCTGGCCTGTGATGAGGCGCTGTCTGGAGCACGCAGGTAGCGGGCGCATCGGCTATCTCCCAGGGCTGGCCTAGCCTGGGCAGTGGGGTGTTGGCGATAAGCGTCTCATCGGCCGCCGACGTGACGGTTTCAGCAGGGGTGTTTCGATGCGCCTAGGGGCCAGGGCATTGGCCGTAATGCCATAGGCCCCAAGTTTTCCTGGCAGGTGTCGAGTGAACCCGATGATGGCTGCCTTGGGTGGCACTGTAGTGGGAGGCCACAGCGTGCCATGTAACCACGAAGCCTTGGGCGCGCAATCTCTCGCCCTGAGCTTGTAGCGCTTGAGGGTTGAGGGTTGAGGGTTGAGGGTTGAGGTCGAGCAGTGCGACGGTAGCGCCTTCTTCGCAATAGCGCTGCGCAACCGCCGGACCGATGCCGCTCGCAGCACCAGAAACGAGCACATTCCTACCACTGTGACGACCTGCAATCATGGATTGATCTCCAGCATTATCTTGCCAATGTGACGACTGCTTTCCATCAGTGCATGTGCCTGGGAGGCTTCATGCAGCGGGAAAGTGCAGGAAGGCATTGACCTGCGCCAAGCAACGGCCAGACATCGGCCTGCAGGGCTGCAGCGATGTTGGCTTTTTCCGCTTTGGATCGGGCGCGGAGGGTCGAGCTGATAAAGGCCAGGCGCTTGAGTATGATCGGCATGACGTTCGACTCGGCCGTACTGCCTTCGAGAAAGGTGATCTGCACCAACTTACCTTCCACCGGCAGGGTGTCGATATTGCGCTGCAGGTAGCTACCCCCGACCATGATTGAGGATCAGGTTCACACCCTTGCCCTCGGTCTCGGCCCAGACCACCTCGGCGAAATCTTCTTCTCGGTAATTGATGGCCCGGCTGGTACCTGCGCTGCTACATGTCTCCAGCTTGGCCTCGCTGCCTGCCGTTGCCAACACCCGCGCGCCGAACTGATTGGCCAGCTGGATGGCGGTCAATCCGATTCCGCTAGACCCGCCATGCACCAGCACGGTTTCGCCGGGTAACAGGCGGTCGTGCTCGAATAGATTGGTCCACACGGTGAATTAGTTTCCGGCTGCAGTATTCAGCGTAGTCGCCACCTGGCGTGAGTGCGCACACCTACGCACCGACCTGCAATCCCTGCACGGCCGCACCCACGGCCACCACTTCGCCCGAGACTTCCAGGCCGAGGTAGGGTGAGGCTGAGGTAGAGTGAAGCATCGGCTGGCGGCGGATAGCTACCCGAGCGCTGCAATTCATCCGGGCGGTTCACACCGGTATAGGCGACCCGGATCAGCACTTCGTCGGCGGCCGGAGTGTAGATACCTACCTCGGTTACATGCATCAGTCAGCGTTGCCAATTGGGGGGGCGATCAACAGCATTGTCTGGCTAATGATAACCATCACCAATCTTAACTTTGCCGCGGAACACGTAGTAGCTCCAGGCCGTGTACACCAAGATGAACGGCAGGATGAACAGCGCGCCGATCAGCGCGAACAGCTGGCTCGCCACCGGCGAGGCCGCCTGCCACAGCGTAACCGACGGCGGGATGATGTTCGGCCAGATGCTTATGCCCAGGCCGCTGTAGCCGAGGAAGATTACCAGCAGGGTGAATAGGAACGGTGCGGCGGTGGCCCGGTGCGCCAGGGTGGTCAGGGTGCCTAAGAAGCAGAACAGCAGCAGCAGAGGCACCGGCAGGAAATAGAACAGGTTGGGCAGGCTGAACCAACGCTGGGCAATCTCGGGGTGGGCCAGCGGCGTCCACACGCTGATCACTGCGATGGCGATCAGCAGGCCCCAGATGAAGTACGAGGAGTAGCGGTACATCTCTTCCTGCAGACGCCCCTCGGTCTTCATGATCAGCCAGGTGCTGCCCAGCTGGGCGTAGGCCAGCAGCAGTGCGAAGCCACAGAACAGCGGGAACGGACGCAGCCAGTCGAGGGCGCCGCCGGCGTACATGTTGTTTGCCACCGGGATGCCATCGAGGAACGCCCCCAGGGCGACGCCCTGGGTGAAGGTGGCGATGATCGAGCCGCCGATGAACGCCTTGTCCCACCAGTGGCGGTTGCGCTCGCTGGCCTTGAAGCGGAACTCGAAGGCCACGCCGCGGAAGATCAGGCCCAGCAGCATTAGCACCAGTGGCAGGTACAGGGCGCTGAGGATCACCGAGTAGGCCAACGGGAAGGCGCCGAACAGGCCGGCGCCGCCCAGCACCAGCCAGGTCTCGTTGCCGTCCCACACCGGGGCGACGGTGTTCATCATCACATCGCGCTCTTCCTTGTCCTTGATCGCCAGGAAGAGGATACCGATGCCCAAGTCGAAGCCGTCCATGATGACGTACATCATCACGCCAAAGATGATGATCAATGCCCAGATCAAAGTGATATCCACGCCCATGGCCATCGCTCCTCAGGTTGCCGTCGCCTTCGACAGGGTCAGTGATCGTCCGCTGCGGACAGGGGGCGCGCGGGGGTCTTGGACTGGCCCGCGCCACCTTCGATCGGGTGCTCGCCTTCGTGGCGCTGCGGCCCCTTGTGCACCAGCTTGAGCATGTAGGCGATACCGGTGCCGAACAGCACGAAGTACACCACCACGAATGCCGCGAGGCTGACGCTCATCTGCGCGGTGCTCAGCGGTGATACCGCATGCTCGGTGCGCATCAGCCCGTAGACCACCCAGGGCTGGCGGCCCATCTCTGTGGTCACCCAGCCGGCCAACAGGGCGATCAGCCCCGCCGGGCCCATGCACAGCATGAACCGGAGGAACAACGGCGTGGTGTGCAGGCGGTCGCCACGGCGCAGCCACAGGCTCCACACCCCGGCGAGGATCATCAGCAGGCCCATGCACACCATGAGCCGGAAGGTCCAGAAGATCACCGTGGAGTTGGGCCGGTCCTCGGGGGGGAATGACTTCAGCGCCGGAATCTGGCGGTCGAGGCTGTGAGTCAGGATCAGGCTGCCCAGATAGGGAATCTCGATGGCGAAGTGGGTCTTCTCGGCCTTCATGTCCGGCCAGCCGGCCAGGATTAGCGGCGACGGCTCGCCCGGGACGTTCTCCCAATGCCCTTCGATGGCGGCGATCTTCGCCGGCTGGTGCTCCAGGGTGTTCAGGCCGTGGGCATCACCGACCACCGCCTGGATCGGCGCCACCACCAGGGCCATCCAGCAGGCCATCGACAGCATGGTGCGGGCCGGCTCGATGTGCTGGCGGCGCAACAAATGCCAGGCCCCCGAGGCGCCAACGAAGAACGCGGTGCTGAGGAACGCGGCGATCGCCATGTGCGCCAGGCGGTAGGGGAACGACGGGTTGAAGATCACCGCCAGCCAGTCCACCGGCACCGCGCGGCCGTCGATGATTTCGTGGCCCTGGGGCGTGTGCATCCAGCTGTTGGAGGAGAGGATCCAGAAGGTCGAGATCAGCGTGCCCAACGCCACCATGCAGGTGGCGAACATGTGCAGGCCTCGGCCTACCCGATCCCAGCCGAACAGCATCACACCTAGAAAACCAGCTTCGAGAAAGAATGCCGTGAGCACTTCGTAAGTCAGTAGTGGCCCGGTAATGCCGCCGGCAAAATAAGAGAACTGCGACCAGTTAGTGCCGAACTGATATGCCATCACCAGGCCAGAAACCACTCCCATTCCGAAGTTAAGCGCGAAGATCTTTATCCAAAACATGTAAAGATCGCGATACACCTCCCTACCGGTCTTCAGATACAGACCTTCCAGCACGGCCAGATAACTCGCGAGGCCTATGGTGATTGCCGGAAAAAGAATATGCATGGCCACTGTAAACGCGAACTGAAAACGAGCCAAATCAAGCGCCGTAGAGCTGAATGTTTCCATGGTTCTCGGCCTCACAGGGCGCGGCTTCAGTACCGCAATACGAATGAGACGCAACAAATGGATGAGTAGCTCATCGATTCGTTGCCTTGACATGTCGAAACAGTGTGGCTTGATTCTAGAACACGATTTTACCTTGTCGACCAAACTTTTGATTCCGGATCACCGGTAAGTTGGATCCACCTTTGTTGGTTGTCTTTATTTGACAAGGTTGTACGCTTTCCTCCTGAACTGTCACAACCAAACCCAATTCCTCAAGTCCGCTAGAAGAGCGGTTTATTACGCAACTAACGGTTTATATCGAAAAAATATAAAGCGTTTAAGGAGCGACCATGACGACTCGACGCAAGGTACCCGGTGTACGTAACTACGATGGCCCAGCTGGTGGCTGGGGGGCGTTGAAGGCGACTGCGACAGCGGTGCGAGAGCAGATGGATACGCTCAAAGCGCCCATTACGCTGATGCGCACCAACCAGCCGGATGGTTTCGATTGTCCCGGGTGCGCCTGGCCCGATAAGGAACATAAGTCGACCTTTCAGTTCTGCGAGAACGGCGCAAAGGCGGTGACCTGGGAAGCCACCAACAAGCGCGTCACACCTGAGTTTTTCGCCAACCACCCGGTGGCCACGCTGCTGCACCGCAGCGATTACGAGCTAGAAGACCTCGGGCGGCTGACCCATCCGCTGGTCTACGACCACGGCAGCGACACATACAAACCGGTCGAGTGGGAGCACGCCTTCGCCCGGATCGGTGAAATCCTTCGTGGACTGGAACCCAACCAGGTCGAGTTCTACACCTCCGGCCGCGCCTCCAATGAGGCAGCCTACCTGTACCAGTTGTTCGCGCGGGCATTGGGTACCAACAATTTCCCCGACTGCTCGAACATGTGTCATGAACCCACTAGCGTGGGTCTGCCTCGCTCCATTGGCATGGGCAAGGGCTCGGTGTCGCTGGACGATTTCGAATCGTGCGAGTTGGTGATCTCCATCGGCCACAACCCCGGCACCAACCACCCGCGGATGATGGGTACGCTGCATGAGGTATCCCGGCGCAAGGTGCCGATCATGGTCATGAACCCACTGCGCGAGCGGGCGCTGGAACGTTTCGCTGACCCGCAGGACATGATCGAGATGGCCACCTACGGCTCGACCCGGATCGCCTCGACCTACCTGCAGGTCAAGGCTGGTGGCGACGCGGCGGCAATTAAGGGGGTGATGAAGTCGCTGCTGGAGATGGAGGACTCGCTCGGCCAGGTGCTCGATTTCGAATTCATCGCCCAGCACACCAACGGCTTCGAGGCACTCAAGGCCGATCTGGTGGCCACCGCATGGCCCGATATCGAGCACGCCAGTGGTTTGACCAAGGCCGAGATGGAAAAAGTTGCTGCAGCCTACGCCAAATCCAACGCCACTATCGTCACCTATGGCATGGGCATCACCCAGCATAACGAGGGCACCGCCAACGTGCGGCTGATCTGCGATTTGCTGATGCTGCGTGGCAACCTCGGAAAACCCGGCGCCGGTATCTGCCCGCTGCGCGGCCACTCCAACGTGCAGGGCAACCGCACCGTGGGCATCACCGAGAAACCGTCCGCCGATTTCCTGCAGAAGATCGAGCAAATGCTGGGCTTCAAGCCGCCGGCCGATCACGGGCACGACTCGGTGCAGGCCATGCAGGCAATGATCGCCGGTACGTCGAAGGCGCTCATCTGCCTGGGCGGCAATTTCGCCGTGGCGCTGCCCGATCCGGCCCAGTGCTTCCCGGCCATGGGCAAGCTGGATCTGAGCGTACATATCGGCACCAAGCTCAACCGCACGCATCTGCTGGTGGGCAAGGAAACCTACCTGTTCCCCTGCCTGGGGCGCACCGAGCTGGACGTGCAGAACGGGGAGCGACAGTCGATCACCGTCGAGGACTCGATGTCGATGGTGCATGCTTCGGCTGGCAAACTGCTGCCCGCATCGGAGTTCTTGCGCTCGGAACCGGCGATCATTGCAGGCATGGCTAACGCGACGCTGCCGGACAGCCCCGTGCCTTGGCTGGAACTGGGTGCTGACTACGACAAGATCCGAGACCTGATCGAGAAGACTCTGCCGGGCTTCGACGACTACAACGCGCGTATCCGCGTACCGGGCGGTTTCCGGATGCCGTTACCGGCCACAGAGCGGGTGTGGATGACGCCCTCGGGCAAGGCCGAGTTCTTCGTCTTCCCGGGTCTACACGAGGACAAGGAAGTCGAGGGCGACGATGTACTGCGCCTGATCACCCTACGCAGCCACGACCAGTACAACACCACCATCTATGCGATGGACGATCGCTACCGCGGCGTGTTCGGCCGCCGCGACGTGCTGTTTATGAACCCTGCTGACCTGCAGGCGCGCGGCTTAGCCCACGGTGACTTGGTGGACATCGAGACGGTCACCCATGGTCGCAAGATGCGCTATGAACGCATCACTGCCATCGAGTACAAGATCTCACCCGGGTCGGTGGGAGCCTACTATCCCGAGGCCAACCAGCTGGTGCCGCTGGACTACATTGACGTGGACAGCGGAACGCCGTCGTACAAGTCGGTGCCGGTTAGGGTGATGCGTTCAGAGTTAGGTTGATTCGATTAGGAAGATGCCCATCCCTCTGAAATGAGATTTGAAGGGATGGGCATCAAGCCTCATGCAGTTACGTTCGTGCATTTAGTCAATTGTGAAAAGGATTGTGTAATCCAGCGCCGAACATCTCATCCAGACTGTAAGGACTGTAGTGCGTTGGCAGAGGCCAATGGACCAAAAGACCTGTTGGGTCAATTTTGAGGCGATCCAAGGAACGTTGACTCGGAATCTGTCCTTTCGTAGATCGCAGCTCGGCGAATCCGCGACTCGCTCAACCGAGCTTTGGGCACCCTCCATCCGTCACTCATCTCCCGTGCTTAGCTCATTCGCTACGAAACCTTATTGGGCGTTCTGATCAGTCATTTCAGTGAAATTGGCGACCCTCCCAGATCGCGGAATTTCAGAGTAGACGGTAGGTGAAAGGTCGCCCGATTGCTGAATGTCGTCGTCGCAGGCGATCGATCAAGCGTGTCCGCGAGAGGGGAAAGCGCCGGGGGAAAAAATTTTGGTTGTTGTTTTATACTGTGGGGGGGTATAGTATGACCACATCAACGGCAAGGGAGGATGGCAATGCCCCAGTGCCCCAAAGAGAAGGAGAAAGCTCTCGGACACGCTAGAGGTATTAGCGAGCAGGTCACGGCTCTAGAGCATGACCTGGAGGCT
>NZ_RHQO01000113.1:0-8551 GCF_003935475.1 Pseudomonas sp. p99-361
TGCAGCTGTCTCCAGTAGAGTATGAGAAACGCTATTTCCTGAGCTTGGAGAGTGTCTAGAAAACCAGGGGCGATTCAATACTGTGAATTGTCTGCGCCTGGCAACGCCTCGCGCGCGTCCCAGTTGTCATCGTGCAAGTCCATGTCTGCGTCATACTCGACGTGGCAGCCCAAGGGGCTGTTGAAGTACCAGAACCAGTTCGAACCCAATTGATGCCGCCCTGGCCCCCAGAACGACTCATACCCTTTCTTGACGAAGCGGCTGCCCGCCAGCAGAACTTCGGTGGGCCCGCCCATGTGGAAGGTAAAGTGCTCGATACCCTTTAGGAACGGTGGCGTCTGGATCAGGAACAAGGTGTGGTGGTCAAGCGTGCCGGCAGGGCGCAGGAAGGGGCCTACACCCGTGAAACGGTCGGTGCAGACAAAGCCAAGGCGGCTATAGAAGGCCTCGGCCTTGGCGTAGTCGGGAACGAAATAGACCACATGCGAAAGACTACGGGGCAGTGCTTCGAGGGTCTCGCTGGCGCCCAGGTCATTGACTGGCCGGCCAGTGCTCGCGCCCGGTGCGTTGCTGACTTCGCCAGGCAGTTGCAATGCTTTGCGCTGGGTAATCTGGAAGCCCAGGGCAAAGCCCATGTCATCGACCGCACGCAAGACGCCATCTTCGCCACGACTGACGACACGGTCTTTGCTCAGCTCGGTTTCAATGGCTTGTAATGTCTGTTCGTCGGCCACGCCGTAGACGGTCTCGCGCAGCATGGTCGCCGTCTCCATGGGCGCTGGCAAGCGCTCGTCATTGCGAAGGCGGATCAGCACGCCGGTACCGTCCAATGCCTCCAGATAGCCGCCGCGCCGGTCTACGTTGACAGGTTTCAGACCGTAGTCGGTCAGGTACTTCACGCATTGCTCGACGTCGTCGACGCCAAATACTAGGTAATCGGGTCCGATGATGTTCATGATTATTCTCTGTTTTATCGGGACGTATGGCCGCCAAGAGTTTGTGCAACCCAGTCAGCGATGAAATGCCCGGCGTTGATGGAGTTGTCGAAGCTCGAATGCTGCACACCGCCTTCTCGCGCGGTAAAAATCTTCAATTCGCGCTTGGGGCTGTTCACCAATTGCTCGTAGGTGCGGTAAGCCCACTTGACTGGGATCTGCGAGTCCTGTTCGCCATGTGTCACCAGGAACGGCACTTTGATCTTTTCAACCACGCCGTCGAGATGCACGTTTTCGGCGATCTTCATAAAGGCTTTGATATCTTCGCCGCCCCAGACCCAGCGCACGTGGTTCCAGTAATGCGGGACCGGGAAGTCGCCTTCGCGCTCCAGGCGGCGCTGCTGCACATCTCGCCAATCGTGGTTGGCACCCCAAACAACGCCGCAGGCGAAGCGCGGCTCGAAGGCCACCACCCTCGGGCAGTAGTAACCGCCGAGTGAAACGCCTTCGCAGCCAATGCGCTTGGCATCTACGTCATCGCGGGTTTCAAGCCAGTCGAATACACGGCTGCCCCAGTGTTCAGCGTCATAGCGGGCCTTCAGACCGTGCAGGCGCAGCGCTTCGCCAGTGCCTGGCTGGTCGAGGATCAGCGAAGCGACACCGCGCTTGGCCAGCCAGCCCGGCAAGCCGACGCGGTATTTCATCTCTTTGACAGAGTCCAGGCCATTGAGCTGCACCAGCAATGGGGCAGGCCCCGTGACCCCCTCTGCACGCACCAGCAGGCCAGACAGCACTGTGTCTCCATAAGGGATTTCAACGCGCTCGCAGTTTTCGCCAGACAAGTCGATGCCACGGGCGAAGATGTTGAGGAATCTTTGGTAGAGCGCAAGCCGGCCGGGCGCGTCATGCGCTTGCAGGCGTTCGCAGGTCAGGTAATAGATGGCCGCGCGGTTGTACTTCTCACCGGCTGAAAGGTGTCGGCCCAAGGCCAGGTCTTCGCTGGCCAGCTCGCACAGTTTGTCGGCCATGTTCGACCAGGTTTCACGAAATGCCTGGCTGCCGGCTGCATCGGGTTGGTTGGCAGCCTCCTTCAGGGGGTCACACATCTCGACGATTTCGCCGATGCGCGCACCCATTTCCATGGCAAGGTCAACGGACAGGTTCCACGCGTAGTTCGTGGGGAAGTATCGGAACATGATTGTTATTTTTCCTGTTTGAACCAAACGATTACTGACGGCACAACTCGAGTTCAGCCGATGCTCGGTGCGGCGATCGATGGGATTCGCAGCGGTACGGCGACACTGGAATCTCAATACTAGAATCTGTGTTCGTATTTTTCCAGCTTTTTGCGCTGCAACGGTTTGCCGTTGCAGCCGGGGCTGAAAATGCCTAGCGAAGGTGGATCAGTTGCACTGGCCCAAGCAGGCCAGCAGCCCGCACGGGAGCCTCTGCTGTGTATGCGTGCTCACTGCCCGTCAGTACCCGTGTAGCGCCGGGCTGGGCGTCGCCGATGATGCGGTTCATCCAGGGATTGGTGACTTCCACTTCCAGCGTGTTCGCGCCTCGGCGCAGCGGCAGGTCGACGATATAGGGAGGCTTCCAGAGCACGCCCAGTGCTTTGCCATTGAGTGTCACCCGTGCCAGGTCGCGCACTTCGCCCAGGTCCAGGCGGCAGTCGCTCGGGCAGGCGCGGGCGCGTTCGATGTGCAAGCGGTAGCGGGCCGTGCCAGAGAAATACTTCAGTGCCGGCAGCGGGCTTTGCGTCCAGGAGCCCAGTGCCACGTGAGTCTGTTCCACGGCCTTGCCTTGGTCATCGGTAAACGCCAGGCTCCAGTCACCGGCAAGTGGCTTACGTCCGACAACCTCCCGTGCCGTCGAACCGGCATCTTTGGCGAACACCACCAGTTGGGCATCGTTCGGCGCAAGGTTCAGCTCGACCAAGGTAACTCCGCCAACGGCTCGGTAAGTCAGGGCTTGAATGGCGCCAGTGTCGGCATCCCATAACGAGGGTTTAAGCCCATTGACCCGGAAGCTGGCGTTCGAAAGCAGCGATTGACCATCGTTGTGAACGAAGTAGATGTGCCTACCGTCATCCAACACTCGATGTTGGAAGCGCACCTTGGCGTCTTGCTGAGCAATGCTGAGGTCTTTTGCCAAATCGACCCGCGCCAATGCCTGGGCTGGGGTGGCATCGCGTATCACTTGCCCTTTTCCGAGCTTGACGATGCTCACTGCGGGGTTGGGCCACAGGCTGTCGGCCAATTGCGTCCATTGATGCGGGTCATCGGCCAGGCTTGGGCTGTCGATGGGGCGAGCACCGACCAGGATGGCGCCTTCGCGGACCAGCTTGGCCACCTTGTCGAGCGTGGCCAGTGTCATGCGCTGGCTGCTGCCCCCCAGGTAGAGCAACCGATAGCGTTGGCCACCCGCTGTGGTCAGGTGCTGATCTTGTACTGTTATCAGATCCTGCAACGATTGGGCGTCGATGAAGTCCACGCCATACCCTTGTGGCAAGTCGGCGGGAAGGCCTTGGCCAAACAGGGCCGTCAGCGGCGCTTCTTCACCCATGAAGTACAACACGTCAGCCTGGCTGCGGCCTTGTTGCAGCAGGTAGGAACTGCGTGCCAGGTAGCGTATCCAGGGGCCTGCCTGTTCGCCCCAGGTTTCGTGACGGCTGAAATACTGGCCCAGGAACGGCGCCAGTGACATGCCCGGTTTTGCTTCCAGCGGCTGGTGGGGCGAGGTATGGATGTTGAACAGATTGACGCCCAGCGACAGCGCCGTATCGGCAGTGCGCTTGAGGTCTCTGGGGCTGAACGCCCAGGGTTGCAGGAAGGCACCGAAACTTTCCGCGCCCACCCGTGGCTTGCCCAGTAAATGCGCGACCGATGCCGCGCCGAGCACGTCGGCCTGGTACGTAGGGCGGCCTTCGCCCTCGGGCGGCAACGCCCAGAAGGCGCCCATCGGCACATCGCTATGACGGCGCATGGCCAGGTCGTTGCCCAGTTGCGGGCGGTTGTCCTCCAGCGCTTCGCTGTAGAGCTTCAAGCCGCGTTCGTGGGCAACCTCAGCGAGCGTCTGGTAGTACTCGGACTCCAGCAACTGTGCGAGGGTAGCGCGCCAATCGAAAAGGAAGCGGTCCGTGGCTGCGGCGCTGTCGATCACGGTACCGGTCAGGGCAGGTAGCCAGCGCAGCGGGTCGTATCCGCGTAGTGCGCGAAACTGCTCGAGCATGTCTGCGGTCCAGTTTTGTTGGCCGGATTCGATGCTGTCGGCCAACAACCCCTTGAGCGCCGTCTGAGGTGCGTTGAGTGACGATTGATACAGGCTCAGGTAGTACTCCATGTAGCGTCGAACGGGGGCAGCGGCCAGCTTGTCCACTTCCAGCCCCGTGCCCTCGGCAACTGCAGGGCCATTCTCATGCCCGGTCAGCGAGTAACCCAGGCGCAGCAACTGCCATTGGCCCGGTGGCGGCGTCCAGTTCAGGTGGCCGTTGGAGGCAAGGTGAGTTGTGAGGTCCAGCACTTGCGTGTGCGGTACGCTCGATGCCGAATCAGTGCTCGGCGTTGCTACTGAGTAGTAATCCCGGGTCACGGCGAAGCCTGCCTGTTCCTCGGCATGGTTGACCCGAGCGGCCTGATGCAACGTCAGGCTGGCCAGTGGGTAACTGCGTGCAGGGGGCGCAAAGCGCACGCCGACCACACCTTTGGCTGGCTGCGACAAGGCTTGCCCAGGTGCCAGTTGCGCAGGTTTCAGCAGTACGCGAAAGCGCTGGCTCCTGACCGCTGCAAACGACACCGTGCGCTGCGGTGAAGCAGTAGGTGGGATATTGACGATGGTCGTCCACTGGCCCGTTTCGCCATCCGCCATTTGCAGTTGCGCCATGGCCGGTGGCGGCGCACCGAAGCCGCTGCGGGCAGGCAGACCGAGGGTGAGGGCGCGGACAGTTTGCGGCTGATCGTAATCCAGTTGTATCCAGGCCGTATCATCGGCGCTGAACGGCAGTGCTTGCGGGCGTGCCAGATCACCGGTACGCAGTACGGCCTGGTCAATGCCTTCACTACTGAAGGTCAGATGGGCTGGGGGTAAAGGCTGATCGTTTGCCGGCACTGGCCAGGCAAGCACTTTCACGTCGCGGTAGAACGGCTGCAAGGTTGGTGGACCGCCGCTAACTTGCTGAAACGGCCCAGCCACGTCGGGTGGGGAGGGCAGAACCAGCGGCTGCCGTTTGTCACTGTCGACCCTGACCGTGGACCACACCAGCTTTTTCATCGCGTCTTCAGGCGTGACCCAAGGGCCTCCCGTAGCGCTCCAGCCGGCGGAGGTGACGATGCTCATCTCAAGGCCCAGCTGGGAGGCGCGTTTGGCACTGTGCGCAACGGCTTCCTGCCATTCAGGGCTCATGAACAAGCGGGGATGCTCAACTCGCCTGGGCGTGCCGAGATTGCCGTCAAACAGTTGAAAGCCACCCAGCCCGATGCGTTGCATCCATTCAAGGTCCCGGTCGATGCCTGGTAGCGACACGTTGCCGTTTAACCAATGCCACCAGACCAGAGGTTTAGCGGGGGCTGGGGGGCTTTCAAAGCCTTGGCGCAAGGGGTCGGCGGCGGATGCACAGAGCACCCATCCCAGGCACAGAGCCAGGGCACTGAGGCGGCAGGTTGACATGTAAATGATCCTTGATTTGTTTTTTATTCTTTGTGCCGGTTGAGGGCGGGGTGACCAGGAAAGCTAGAAGTTATATCAGAACTAATATTCTAGTTCTATTATCTAATGTAAATGCATGTCGGTGTCGACCTGGGTCAGTAACATTACCCACCACCAAGGAAGGATGGCTCTATCACGCCGTCGTTTTGAGCATCCAGACGCGCTAGGAACTGGGCTATAGCCTTTCGGATCGGATGCCGTACACGTCGAGCAAAGCATGAGTCGTAGAGGAAAATTGCTGGGACAACGCGGTGGCTGAGAGTCAGCGTTACCCCGAAGAATTCAAGATCGAAGCGGTCAAGCAAGTGACCGAAAAAGGCAAACCTATCGCCGATGTCGCCCAGCGCCTGGGCATGTCCGTGCATAGCCTTTACGCCTGGATAAAGGTCTACAGCAAGCCCCAAGAGCAGCGTCAGCAAGACGACGATCAGCAGGCCGAATTGCGCAAGCTACGCGCTGAACTCAAGCGCGTGACTGAAGAGCGAGACATCTTAAAATAGGCCGCCGCGTACTTTGCCAAGGAGTGCGGCTGAAGTACCCCTTCATCAAGAAGCACTCGACTGATTACCCGGTGCGGCGCCTTTGCCAAACCCTCAAGGTGCACCCCAGCGGCTACTACGCCTGGCTGGCCGAGCCTCAATCTGCCCGAGCAAAAGAAGATCAACGTCTGCTTGGCTTGATCAAGCACGCTTGGCTAGAAAGCGGAGGTGTATACGGCTACCGCAAAACTCACGATGACCTACGTGAGCTGGGAGAGGAATGCGGACGAAATCGAGTCGGGCGCTTGATGCAGGCGGAGGGGCTGCGTTCGCAAACGGGCTATCGGCGGCGTCCAGGGTTTTACGGTGGAAAACCAACAGTGGCCTCGCCCAACCACCTCGCGCGGCAGTTCAATGTCAGTGAGCCGAACAAGGTCTGGGTGACAGATATCACCTACATCCGCACCTATGAAGGATGGCTCTATCTGGCGGTAGTGCTGGATCTGTTCTCACGCCAAATAATTGGTTGGTCAATGAAGCCAAGGATGTGCAGCGACCTTGCTATCGACGCGATGTTGATGGCTGTTTGGCGACGCAGGCCACAGCAGCGAGTGATGATTCACTCAGACCAAGGCAGTCAGTTCAGTAGCTCGGATTGGCAAAGCTTCTTAAAGGCCAACAATGTAATCAGCAGCATGAGCCGGCGGGGAAACTGCCACGACAATGCCGTAGCCGAGAGTTTTTTTCAGCTTTTGAAGCGGGAGCGAATCCGACGAAAGACCTACACAACCCGTGAAGAAGCCCGAAGTAATATTTTCGATTACATCGAGATGTTCTATAACCCTAAACGCCGACACAGCAGTGCTATGCAGCTGTCTCCAGTAGAGTATGAGAAACGCTATTTGCTGAGTTTGGAGAGTGTCTAGGAAATCAGGGGCGATTCATTGTTTTAAGTTATGCCGCATCACTTTTTAATGTAATTAATTTATCTATTGCTTGGATATATTCGGCAAACTGCGTTGAGCTGATAGCGACCTTCGCGAAGAGTCCGGTTGGAGCTACGGCGGTGACGTGTTGAGCTATCAAAACCTCAGCAGCAATCATGCTCATTCGGCTTGCGCGTAAGACTATAGACACTCATAGCATCCAAATGGCCAAGCGATGCCTCTCCTTGATCTGACCAGACAAAGGTGTGATCTAGAAAAAAAATCAGGTAAAGGCAAAGCTTGCGTTGTCAGTGACTGACTTTCCGCAGGGTCAGGCGGCTAATGCCTCACACTCTTTCAGGCAGGCAGTACAGGCGTCAGCGCAGGCCTTGCATTCAGCATGCTTGTTTTCGTACTTGCGGCATTGTGTTTCGCAGCTGGCGCAGACGTCGGCAGTAACCTTGGCCAGTGCCGGAGTGAGTTTCGACCCTTGCGAGGCCAATTTCATCAGAGCACCACAGGTAGCCAATAATTCGCTGACGGACTGGGCACAGGACGCCATTTCTTTATCGCCCTGGGCCAGCAGTACCATGCAATGTGCCAAGCAGGCTTCACCAGTCTTCAGGCAGCAATGCTACTGTCGACCAGGCCTGTATAACCTTTGCCTCCTGGGACGCCGTGATCATGATGGTGTTCATGGTTTTCACCAGAGGCCATCACAGAACTGGTCATGGCCACGGCAACCGCCCCCGCGACCGTTTTCAGCACTTCACGTCGTTGCATTATTCGCTCCTTAGATTGAGAACGGCAGATTTACCGGCGGGGGCTTCCGCCTATTGCCCCGATCCGTCCGAACATAGTTGTTTTTCAAGAAAATCAAAAGCCTGCCTTCTTAGAAATCGAAGGTGAGCCCTGCATACACCGCGCGCCCATCGCCTGGTGAGTGCAGCGATGCGTCTGCCCCATCTGGGTCATACCAGACATACTCGTAGTAACGGTTGGTCAGGTTCTTCAGTTGCAGGTCCACGCTCATGGTTTCGCTGAGCTTGTACATCGCGCCGAGGTTCATCAGCACGTAGCCGCCATACGTACCTTGGGTGTTCTCCCGCTCCAGGTAGTAGTTGGTCTGCCCGTTCGCCCAGGCAGTCAGCTGCAGCTTTGGGGTAGCTTGGTAGCTGATGCCGGTATTCCACAGGTGGTGTGGCACGTGATCGATTTCCTGGCCCTTGCTGCCTGGTAACGCGCTGCTGGGCTCGAGGATCTTGGAGTACTGCCAAGAGTACGACATCCACACCTCAGTGCGCTCGTCCGGGTGCAGGTTGACCTGCAGGTCATAACCCCAGCGGCGTGTTTCGCCGACGTTGTCCGACTCGCCGCTCGGGTCGTTCAGGCGACGGCTTACTTCGCCAGAGGCGTCCTGACGCCAATAGGCCAGGCGGCCATCGACCCAGCTGGCCGGGGTGAACTTGATGCCGGTTTCCCAGCCTTCGTTGATCGAAGGAGC
>NZ_RHQO01000114.1:0-8409 GCF_003935475.1 Pseudomonas sp. p99-361
GCGCTCGATCTCACAGGCGCTGAAGATGCTCCGGCTACCCTTGCCAGGAACCATAGAATCTCCCACAGGTACAGCGCCACCCTCAGGCCCTGTGAAATCCTTGTGGGAGCTGGCTTGCCGGCGATGAAGGCAACGCCGGTCAGCGACGGGCGCCGCGCACCCCTTCCGCCAGTGCCGAGCACAGGCTCAACACATCGCTCACCGCCTGTTCGGCCGTGTTGGCCTGGGCAATCTTGTCGACCAGCGCCGAGCCCACTACCACGCCATCGGCCAGCCGGGCGATGTTCGCCGCCTGCTCTGGGGTGCGAATGCCGAAGCCAACGCTGATCGGCAGGTCGGTATGCCGACGCAGGCGGGCAATGGCTTCGGTCACGTGCTCGGTGGTCGCCGAGCCGGCCCCGGTCACACCGGCCACGGACACGTAGTAGACGAACCCGGAGCTGCGCGCCAGCACACGCGGCAGGCGCGCGTCGTCGGTGGTCGGGGTGGTCAGGCGAATGAAGTCGATACCTGCAGCCTGGGCCGGGGTCGCCAGTTCTGCATCGTGCTCCGGCGGCAGGTCGACGATGATCAGGCCATCGACGCCAGCCTGCTTGGCTTCATTCACGAACGCTTCCACGCCAAAACGGTGGATCGGGTTGTAGTAGCCCATCAGCACGATCGGCGTGGTGTGGTTGTCCACACGGAATTCACGAACCATCTGCAGGGTCTTGACCAAGTTCTGGCCCGCTTCCAACGCGCGCAGGGTAGCGAGCTGGATGGCTACGCCATCGGCCATCGGGTCGGTGAATGGCATGCCCAGTTCGATCACATCGGCGCCTGCAGCAGGCAGACCCTTGAGGATCTGCAGCGAGGCGTCATAGCCCGGGTCGCCTGCGGTAACGAAGGTGACCAGTGCCGAGCGGCCTTCGGCTTTCAACTCGGCGAAGCGTTGTTCTAGACGGCTCATGCCTGTTTCTCCTGGGCGGCCATGTGGCTCATGACGGTTTGCATGTCTTTGTCGCCGCGGCCCGACAGGCAGATCACCATCAGGTGGTCCTTGGGCAGCTGCGGGGCGCGCTTGATTGCCTCGGCCAGGGCGTGAGCGCTTTCCAGGGCCGGGATGATGCCCTCCAGGCGGCACGTGGCGTGGAAGGCATCCAGTGCTTCGTCATCGGTGATGCTGACGTATTCAACGCGCTTCACCTCATGCAGGTAGGCATGCTCGGGGCCGATGCCCGGGTAGTCGAGGCCGGCCGAAATCGAGTGAGCGTCGGTAATCTGGCCGTCATCGTCCTGCAACAGATAGGTGCGGTTGCCGTGCAGTACGCCGGGCACACCGCCGTTCAGGCTGGCCGCATGCTTGTCGGTGTGCACACCGTGGCCGCCGGCTTCAACGCCGATGATCTGTACGCTTGGCTCTTCGAGGAACTCATGGAACAGGCCCATGGCGTTGGAGCCACCCCCCACGCAGGCGACCAGGCTGTCCGGCAGGCGGCCTTCCTTTTCCTGCAACTGGGCACGGGTTTCCTTGCCGATGATCGACTGGAAGTCGCGGACCATTGCCGGGTATGGGTGCGGGCCCGCCACAGTGCCGATCAGGTAGAACGTGTCGTCGACGTTGGTCACCCAGTCGCGCAGCGCTTCGTTCATGGCGTCCTTGAGGGTGCCGGTGCCCGCGGTAACCGGAACGATCTCGGCGCCCAGCAGCTTCATGCGGAACACGTTGGCCTGCTGGCGTTCGATATCGGTGGCGCCCATGTAGATTACGCAAGGCAGGCCGAAGCGCGCAGCGACGGTGGCGGTCGCCACGCCGTGCATGCCAGCGCCAGTTTCGGCGATCAGGCGTTTCTTGCCCATGCGCTTGGCCAGCAGCACCTGGCCGATGCAGTTGTTCACCTTGTGCGCGCCGGTGTGGTTGAGCTCTTCACGCTTGAAGAAGATCTTGGCGCCGCCGCAGTGTTCGGTCAGGCGCTCGGCGAAGTACAGCGGGTTGGGGCGGCCGATGTAGTCGCGCTGGAAGTAGGCCAGCTCTTCGAGGAATTGCGGGTCGGCTTTGGCCGCTTCGTATTCCCGGGCCAGGTCCAGCACCAGTGGCATGAGGGTTTCGGCCACATAGCGGCCGCCGAACGAGCCGAACAGGCCATTGGCGTCGGGGCCGGGGCGGTATTGGGACTGGGTCATGGGGCGCTCCAGGGCGTAGGCAATGAGTGATGGGCTTTACTCTAACCACGACAGGCCCGGCTGAAAACCGATAAGATTGCGCAAACTTGTCAGGAAAACTCACAGGTAATGGCTCACGACCTCCCTCCCCTTAATGCCCTGCGTGCTTTCGAGGCCACTGCCCGGCTTAACAGTGTCAGCCAGGCGGCCGAGGCGTTGCACGTTACCCATGGTGCCGTGAGCCGGCAGATCAAGGTGCTTGAGGAGCACCTGGGGGTAGCGTTGTTCGTCAAGGAAGGGCGTGGCATCAAACTCACAGATGCCGGCCTGCGCCTGCGCGATGCCAGTGGCGAGGCGTTCGACCGCTTGCGCAGCGCATGTGCCGAACTGAGCCGCGATACCCGCGAGGCCCCGTTCGTACTGGGTTGCTCAGGCAGCCTGCTGGCGCGCTGGTTCATCCCGCGGTTGGGGCGTTTGCAGGCAGACCTGCCAGAGCTGCGCCTGCACCTTTCAGCCGGTGAGGGTGACCTTGATCCAAGGCGGCCAGGGCTGGATGCGCTATTGGTGTATGCCGAGCCCCCGTGGCCGGCAGACATGCAGGTGCATGTGTTGGCCGAGGAGCGAATCGGCCCGGTGCTGAGCCCGCACTTCGCCGGTTACCAGCGCTTGCAGGGGGCGCCAGCCAAAGCTTTGCTCGAAGAAGCCGTGTTGCACACCACCTCGCGCCCACAGGCTTGGCCGACCTGGGCGGCGCAGCAGGGTCTGGAGCCGGCTGCCATGCACTACGGGCAGGCTTTCGAGCACTTGTATTACCTGTTGGAAGCTGCGGTGGCGGGACTGGGCGTGGCGATCGCGCCGCAACCCCTGGTCGCCGATGACCTGCGGGCGGGCCGCCTGAGTGCGCCGTGGGGCTTTTCACCGACCCCGGCGGCGTTGGCGCTGTGGGTACCTCGGCGCGCCGCTGACGGGCGCGCCGAGCAACTGGCGCAATGGTTGCGGGCAGAACTGCTAGGGCAGAGCGCTTAGTTGCGCTTGCACAGCAGGTAAGCTGCCAGCAAGCCCAGGGCGCCGATGGCTACACCGGCAGTGGTGTACGGGTGCTCCTGGGCATAGTCGCGGGTGGCGATGCCGGTTTGGCGGGTACGCTCCTTGACTTCCTCATAGGCATCGCTCAGCAGGCTGCGCGAATGGCGCAGGGCACTCTCGGCGTTGCTGCGCATGGCCTTGACTGATTTCTGGGTTTCTTCGGAGGCATCGTGCTTCAGGCTTTCCAGGCTTTTCAGCAGGCTTTCAATCTCTGCTTCCATGCTTTCCAGGGATGTTTTACGCAGCGAATTGCGGGGCATGTTGACTCTCCTTTGCAGTATGGACTCTATGAACTGCGACCCTTGGGCTGCACGAAAGTGCGATCGAACTTTCGCCCCTGATGACAGCTCGCAGGTAAACCAGGCTCGCACTGCCAGGCTGAATATCACTGTTACCCAAGGAGAGCGCTCATGACCGATCATCACACCTACAAGAAGGTCGAACTGGTGGGTTCTTCGCCTACCAGCATCGAAGAAGCAATCAACAATGCCCTGGCCGAAGCCGGCCAGAGCATCAAGCACATGGAGTGGTTCGAGGTGGCCGAGACCCGTGGCCACATTCGCGACAACAAGGTTGCGCACTTCCAGGTGACGTTGAAGGTAGGCTTCCGTATCGCCAATAGCTGAAACACAGCCAGGCTGGAACACGCTGGACTGATGGGGTATTAGGAACAGGGCGCCCTGGTGGGCGCCCCTTTCTGGTTTCATCTGCACAAGGAATGCGAGTGATGAACAAACTGATACTGGCGCTGGGCCTGATGACGCTGGCCGGTGGCGCAATGGCGGCGGGCAAACCCTGCGAGGAGCTGAAAGCGGAAATTGCCGCCAAGCTCGATGCCAAGGGGGTTGTTGGCTACAAGCTGGAGATCGTCAAAAAGGGCGACCCGGCGGGCAAGGTGATCGGCAGCTGCGAAGGCGGCACCAAGGAAATCGTCTACCGCCGCGGCTGACGCGGTGGCCCCTTCGCGGGGGCACTCGCGAAGGGGTTCACTCGCTCTTCAAAGCCTGCGCCAGCAGCTCATAAGCGCGGATACGGTCCGCATGCTCGTACAGGTCACAGGTAAACATCAGCTCATCCGCCCCGGTTTGCTCCAGCAGCACCTCCACTTTGGCGCGCACTTTCTGCGGGCTGCCGATCATCGCCAACCCCAGGAAGCTGCCTACCGCATCGCGTTCATGGGGCAGCCATAAGCCGTCCATGCTGGGTACCGGGGGTTTCTGCATCAGGCTCTGCCCGCGAATCAGCGCCAGAATGCGCTGGTACACCGAAGTGGCCAGGTATTCGGCCTGTTCATCAGTTTCGGCAACCACCATGGGAATACCCAGCATCACATAGGGTTTGTCCAGCGTGGTGGACGGTTTGAAGTGGTTGCGATACACGCGGATTGCCTCGTGCATGTAACGCGGCGCGAAGTGCGAGGCGAAGGCATAGGGCATGCCGCGCATACCGGCCAGTTGCGCGCTGAACAGGCTGGAGCCCAGCAGCCACATGGGCACATCGGTGTCGTGCCCAGGCACAGCGATCACTTTTTGATCATCGGTTCGGGGGCCAAGGTAGCGTGACAGCTCTTCGACATCGTCCGGGAAATCGTCCGGGCCACCTGCGCGGTCTCGGCGCAAGGCGTATGCAGTCATCTGGTCGGAGCCTGGCGCACGGCCAAGGCCGAGGTCGATGCGCCCCGGGTACAGGCTGGCGAGGGTGCCGAACTGCTCGGCGATCACCAACGGCGCATGGTTGGGCAGCATGACCCCGCCGGAGCCTACGCGAATGCTCGAAGTGCCCCCGGCGAGGTAGCCGATAAGCACCGAGGTTGCCGAGCTGGCGATGCCGTCCATGTTGTGGTGTTCGGCCACCCAGAAGCGGTTGTAGCCGAAGCGTTCGACGTGCTGCGCCAGGTTCAGCGAGTTGCGCAGCGACTGCGCCGGGCCGGCGTCGGCGCGAACGGGCACAAGGTCGAGGGTGGAAATCTTCAGGTCACGTAGCTGCGTCATGGGGCCTCCGCAAGAATGATTGGCCAGAGGCCTTTATGACTCTGTATGGGCGTAATCGTTGGATTCAATGGGGGTGCGCAATTGCTCTGAACTTGCCGGGCGTACCTGACCTCTGAACCCATAGGCACGTAACCGAGTGACAAGGAGGCATCATGAAGAAGACAGCATCGGCGATCTGGCAAGGTGGTTTGAAGGACGGCAAAGGGCTGCTTTCAACCGAAAGCGGCGCCCTCAAGCAGAACCCTTATGGCTTCAACACCCGTTTCGAGGACACACCGGGTACCAACCCAGAGGAATTGATCGGTGCGGCGCATGCGGGCTGCTTCTCGATGGCGCTGTCGATGATGCTCGGCGAGGCCGGGCTCACCCCGGACCGGATCGACACGGCGGCGGAAGTCACCCTCGACAAGCAGCCTGATGGTTTTGCCATTACCGCTGTACACCTGGTGTTGCGAGCCAAGGTGCCAGGCGCCAGCGAGGCGCAGTTCATGGAAATTGCCAACAAGGCCAAAGCAGGCTGCCCGGTGTCGAAGGTGCTCAACGCCAAGATCAGCCTGGATGCGGCGTTGGTAGGCTGAAGCGGCGCAACGATGGCAGTTTGCTGTAGTCTAACCAACGTCGGCAGCAATACTGCCTTTTCAGGAGCCGTTCCATGATTCGCGTAGCAATCGCGGTGTTCGCTTCGCTGGTCGCCACGTCTGCGCTGGCGGCGGTCAAGCCGTGCGAGGAACTGAAAGCCGAGATCGAGGCCAAGATCCAGGCCCAAGGGGTGGCTTCGTACACCCTGGAGATCGTGCCTAACAGTGAGGTCCAGGACCCGAATATGGTGGTCGGGACGTGCGACGGCGGGACCAAGAAGATCATTTACCAGAAGAATGATCGCTAGCGCTCGAGCATGAGTGGCCGCTTCGCGGCCCATTTGCGACAAAAGCCCGCTTCCACAGGCCCCTGTAGGAGCGGCCTTGCGTCGCGATGGGCTGCGCAGCAGCCCCTGACTCGCAGCCCCCCTACCGGCACACCCCCTACCCGCCGCACCCCCGCCTACGGAATACAGAACACATCGCTAGGCTCATTCACCAGCACCGTGCGGCTGGCGTCATACAGCAATACCTGCGGCTCCATTACCGGCGCCCGCGCCTCC
This sequence comes from Pseudomonas sp. p99-361, assembly GCF_003935475.1. Lineage (NCBI taxonomy): Bacteria > Pseudomonadati > Pseudomonadota > Gammaproteobacteria > Pseudomonadales > Pseudomonadaceae > Pseudomonas > Pseudomonas sp. p99-361. Next base: position 6,361 of record NZ_RHQO01000114.1, read on the forward strand.
AGGCGATAACGTTCCCCAGCCTTGAAGTCATCGAAGCGCACAGTCAGGTAACAGGTACGGTCCCTGGGGTCGGTCAGCATCCCGCCAGAGTAGATCTCGTAATCGAAGCGCACGACCAGCTCATGCTTGCCGGGGGTTACCTGAAAGTATCGGCCGTCGTCCAGGCGCTTCCCGTCAAGGCGGTCGGCCATGATTACCCGGCCGGGGGTCATGGTGTACAAGTCGACCCAGGCTTGCTTGGGGTCGACCGGCGGCAAGGGGCTGGCGCAAGCCCCCAGTGCACTGAGGGCGATCAGCATCATGGGCTGGCGCATGGCAAAGCTCTCACTTGCGATTGGCACGTTAACAGCATAGCGCCGTTTGCGTGGTTAGGTGTGCTGGCAGCCCGCTGGCAGGCCCTGGCCCAGCAGTTTTTGTTGCTGGTCATACAACTTCACCCACGGGCGAAAGCCGATGCTCCCGGCCTGCAGCTGATAGCGTTGCCCGGCGTTGAAGTCTTTGAACGCCAGCTTTACCTGGCAATCTCGCCACAGGGGTTGGTCGACCGGGCCGATGTTGCTGGGGTTGACCGGAAACTGGTAGCGCACGGTCAACTCATGGCTGCCGGGTTGGACTTCGAAGTACCGGTTGTCGGCCCAATCGCGCTCATCGACCTGCACCGCGTGCAACGAGGTGTTGTCGTAGGGCGTGAGGTCGATCCAGGCCTGGTTCGGGTCTGGGTCTGGCAGCGTTGAACAGGCAGATAACAGCAACAGTGAACCGGCGACCCACAATGCACGCATGGCGAAACTCCCCCGTGGCGAGATAGTCTTGGAGCGAATCGGCCTTGAGCGAGTCAGACAGTCCCGATGCTTCGACTTTTTCTTATGCAGCGCTCAGGCCCTGGGCCACTCGACCGCGTTTTCACCCGTTTGGTTCCGCTGCTGGCGGTGCTTCTGCTGAGCGGTTGCAGCAGTACGGCCTATTACGGCCAGCTTGCGCAAGGCCAGTGGCAACTGCTGCGCGCGCGGCAACCGGTGGAACAGGTGGTCGCCGACCCTGCTACCCCTCCCCTGTTACGGGCGCGCCTGCAACGGGCGGAACAGGCGCGGGCGTTTGCCAGCCAGCAGCTGAAGCTGCCGGATAACCGCAGCTACCGGGTATACGCCGACCTTGGGCGCCCCTATGTGGTTTGGAATGTTTTCGCCACGCCAGAGCTCTCACTGCAACCGGTGACACACTGTTTTCCGATAGCGGGTTGCGTGGCGTACCGCGGCTACTACCAGCAAGGTGCAGCGCGTGGCGCGGCAGCGTTGATGCGTGAGGAAGGGCTGGATGTGTACGTGGGCGGGGTGGAGGCCTATTCCACCTTGGGCTGGTTCGACGACCCTATTCTGTCGTCGATGGTGGGCTGGGGTGACGAACGCCTGGCGACCTTGATCTTTCACGAGCTGGCGCACCAGCGCTTTTACGTGCAGGACGATACCGAGTTCAACGAGTCCTTTGCCTCGTTCGTCGAACAGGAAGGCACCCGGCAATGGCGCGCGGCGCGCGGGCTGGCTGCGGTGGGTGGCGATCAGGGGCAGCAGCGGGAGCAGTTTATCCAATTGGTGCTGGCCAGCCGCGAGCGGTTGCAGGCGATTTACGCCGGGCCGCTGGATGATGCGCACAAGCGCCAGGCCAAGCGGGCGGAGTTCGCGCGGCTCAGGCGTGACTACCAGCAGGTGCGGGACAGCCAGTGGGGCGGCGACAAGCGCTTTGACGCCTGGGTGTACGGGCCCATGAACAATGCCAAGCTGTTGCCGTTCGGGCTGTATGACCAGTGGGTGCCGGCGTTTGCGGCGGTGTTTCGCGCGGTTGACGGGGATTGGGGGCGGTTCTATGAACGGGTTGAGCAGTTGGGGAGGTTGCCCATTGCTGAAAGGAAGGCGGCGTTGCAGAAGTTGATGGCTGGCCGGTGATTCTTTGCGGCCCATCGTCGGCAAGCCAACTTCCACGGGGATCGCATCAGGGCAGACAGGTGTTTGCCACAAGGTATGCAGCGCCTGTTAGAGCGAGCGCCGCCCGCGC
>NZ_RHQO01000115.1:0-8245 GCF_003935475.1 Pseudomonas sp. p99-361
GGCGCTCGATCTCACAGGCGCTGAAGATGCTCCGGCTACCCTTGCCAGGAACCATAGAATCTCCCACAGGGACCGCATCAGGGCTGACAGGTGTTTGCCACAGCGCCTGTGTGGCTTACCGGCGATGAGGCCCGAGCAGGCCACTGCTATTTTGCGGCGCTGGCCAGCACCCGCTGCCAGTCGGGCTCATTCAGGCGGCCGAGGATGCGTGCCTTGCCGTTACCGTCCACCGAAACGAACAGCGCGCTGGCGTAGGCGCTTTCGCGCTCGCCGCCGGCCACGTGCTGCTGGCGGGCGAAGTGATCGATGCAGCCGTTATGGGTCACCAGCACCAGGTTGTGCCCGGCACGCTTGTGCGCCAGTGCATCGCTGGCGAACTGGCTGTCGCAGCTTTCCAGCCAGTCTTCGCTGGCCACCGCCTGGCCGAGGATGAAGTGCGCGGTTTGCCGGGTGCGCAGTTTCGGGCTGCTGAGCAGGTCGGTGTTAGCCAGGCCCAGTTGGTGCAGGCCTTGGCCCACCCGCGCGGCAGCCTGGCTGCCGGCCACGGTGATGCCGGTGGGGTCGTCCAGGCACGGGCCCGGGGCGCTGTCGCAGCGTTCGGCGTGGCGGATCATCACGATCACGGCACCCTCGGCCCAGTTCTGCAGCAGGCCGCTGTCACTCAGTTGTTGCTCGTTGCCAAGGTCCACGATATGCGTCCTCGTCGCCAGCCAGGTGGTCAAGGCCGCCACGACCATGCACAAGCCAAGGGCGGCACCAAGGGCTTTGCGAGACAGGCGCCGTTTGCGCCGGGCGTGAATGGCAGGGTGCCCCAGGGTATTGCTCGATAGCATGCGTTGCTCCAGTGACAGGGCCGTGGCGGGCACGGCAGTGATGGCGGCATTTTGCTAAGCGAGCTGTCGGGGGCCGGTGAAGGGCGTGTGAAAATTGCATTCGGTTGCGGCCCGTTGGGTGAACACCGCGCCGGCGCCTACGCTGTAGACTGTAATTCGGCAAAACCGGAGCAGGCCCGATGACCTCCACCCTTCAACTGGAAAGCGCAAGGCTGGTGCTGCGCCAATGGCACGACGATGACCTGCGTGAATTCGCGGCGCTGTGTGCCGACCCGCAGGTGATGCGTTACTTCCCGGCACCGCTCACACGCCTGGAAGCTGCCGCGCTGATTGGCCGGATACGCGGGCACTTCAACGAATACGGTTTTGGTTTGTGGGCGCTGGAGCGCAAGGACAGCGGTGCATTCATCGGCATGACCGGCTTGCTGCAGGTAAACTTTGACGCCGATTTCGCGCCAGCCGTGGAGATTGGTTGGCGCCTGGCCCGGCGCCACTGGGGGCTGGGTTTTGCCAGCGAAGCCGCGTGGACCTGCCTGCGCTGTGCGTTCGCCCAATTGCGGCTGAACGAGGTGGTGTCGTTCACTGCCGAAAGTAACTTGCCATCGCAGAAGGTGATGCAGGCCATCGGCATGCAGCAAGACCTGCACGGCAGCTTCGAGCACCCGCGCCTGCCCGCAGGCCACCCGCTACGCCCGCATGTGCTGTACCGCATCGACCGTGCGCACTGGGAGCACACCCTGCGCGCCTGAATGCACACCCATGCTCGGTGCGAATGGCAAACGCTGTATTATTTGCCCATTGAAAGGGCGCTGGGCCGCAAGGGGTTCGGCGCCTGTGAGTTCGAGCGCCGCCCAGGCGGCGCAGCGCGAGCAAGGCTCGCTTCTACGGAGATGCCCCAATGAGTCATGTGTTGGACGACCTGGTCGACCTGTTGAGCCTCGAAGCCATCGAGGAAAACCTTTTCCGTGGGCGCAGCCAAGACCTGGGCTTCCGCCAGCTGTACGGCGGCCAGGTGCTGGGCCAGTCGTTGTCGGCAGCCAGCCAGACGGTCGAAGACGCGCGCCATGTGCACTCGCTGCATGGTTATTTCCTGCGCCCGGGGGACGCCAGCCTGCCGGTGGTGTACTCGGTGGACCGTGTGCGTGATGGCGGCAGCTTCAGTACCCGGCGGGTGACGGCGATCCAGAAGGGCCAGACCATTTTCACCTGTAGCGCCTCGTTCCAGTACGACGAGGAAGGCTTCGCCCACCAGGCGCAGATGCCCGACGTGGTCGGCCCGGAAAACCTGCCTACCGAAGTGGAACTGGCGCGTGCCATGGCAGACCATCTGCCTGAACGCATCCGCGACAAGGTGCTGTGCGCCAAGCCAATCGAGATTCGCCCGGTCACCGAGCGTGACCCGTTCAACCCCAAGCCAGGCGACCCGGTGAAATATGCGTGGTTCCGCGCCGACGGCAACCTGCCCGACGTGCCGGCCCTGCACAAGTACCTGCTGGCCTACGCCTCGGACTTCGGCCTGCTCACCACCGCGCTGGTGCCGCATGGCAAGTCGGTTTGGCAGCGCGACATGCAGATCGCCAGCCTCGACCATTCGCTGTGGTTCCACGGCAACCTGCGTGCCGACCAGTGGCTGCTGTATGCCACCGATAGCCCGTGGGCAGGGAATTCCCGTGGCTTCTGCCGCGGCAGCATTTTCAACCAGGTCGGGCAACTGGTGGCATCGTCGAGCCAGGAAGGCCTGATTCGCCACCGCAAGGACTGGGCATGAGCCTGCAGCAGGTGCGCAACTGGGTGTTCGACATGGACGGCACCCTGACCGTGGCGGTGCATGACTTTGCCGCCATTCGGGAGGCGCTGGGTATCCCTGCCGAGGACGACATCCTTACCCACCTGGCGGCTTTGCCAGCCGACGAAGCCGCGGCCAAGCATGCCTGGCTGCTGGAGCATGAGCGTGAGCTGGCGGAAGCCTCCACCGCGGCGACCGGGGCAGTTGAACTGGTGCGCGAACTGGCTGCGCGTGGTTGCCGGTTGGGGATACTGACCCGCAATGCGCGGGAACTGGCCCATGTGACGCTGGAAGCGATCGGCCTGGCGGACTGCTTCCCGGTAGAGCATGTGCTCGGGCGTGACGAGGCGGCACCGAAGCCGAGCCCGGATGGGTTGCTGAAGATTGCCGCGGCCTGGGGCGTGGCGCCGAGCGAGCTGGTGATGGTGGGTGACTACCGTTTTGACCTGGACTGCGGGCGGGCAGCGGGGGCACGCACAATATTGGTGAATGTGCCCGATAACCCATGGCCGCAACTGGTGGATTGGCACGCGGTCGATTGCCGGGCACTGAAGGTGATGCTGGGCTGAGTCGATAGTGCGCAGCCCGATCGCGACACAACGCCGCTGCTGCAAAGCCCGTGAAGCTTTTGCAACCCATAGACCTGTCTATGCTCATTCCCATTCCTGAAGTTGATACGGAGACCCAACCCATGACCAGCAAGGCCATCTACGTTCAACCTGGCGGCGGCTACGACAAGGTCGAGGTCGGCAGCAGCGAGGCTGCGGCCCCCCAGGCCGGCGAGATCACCGTGCGCCTGCACGCCAGCTCCCTGAACTACCATGACTTCGCCGTGGTGAGTGGCATGTGGGGGCCGAGTGAGCGGCGCATCCCCATGGCCGACGGTGCGGGCGAAGTCGTTGCCGTAGGGGCCGGCGTCAGCGAGTTTCAGGTCGGCGACAGTGTCGTCAGTACGTTCTTCCCGGACTGGCTCGATGGCCAGGCCAATGTCGAAGGCTTTGCCCGGGTGCCGGGTGACGGCATCGATGGCTACGCCCGCGAACAGGTCACCGCCCGTGCCACCGCGTTTACCCTGGCACCTTCGGGCTTCAGCCATGCCGAAGCCGCCACCCTGACCACTGCCGGCCTGACCGCCTGGCGCGCGCTGATGTGCGACGACCACCTCAAACCGGGCGACACGGTGCTGGTGCAGGGCACCGGTGGCGTGTCGATCTTCGCCCTGCAGTTCGCCAAGCTGGCGGGTGCCACGGTGATTGCCACCTCGTCCAGCGATGCCAAGCTGGAGCGGCTCAAGGCCTTGGGCGCCGACCACTTGATCAACTACAAGCGCACCCCGGCGTGGGGGGAGAAAGTGCGCGAGCTGACCGGTAACCGCGGTGTCGATCACGTGATCGAGGTGGGTGGCCCGGCTACCCTGGAGCAGTCGATGATCGCTGCACGGATCGGCGGGCATGTGTCGCTGATCGGCATTCTTACTGGCGTGGCTGGGCAACTGCCGTTGGTGCAGGCATTGGTGCGGCAGATTCGCCTGCAAGGGGTGCTGGTCGGCAGCCGGGCGCAGCAGCAGGCGATGGTGCGGGCCATTGATGCCAACGGTTTGCGGCCGGTAGTGGACAAGCACTTCGAGCTGGAGCAGATCGTCGACGCGTTCCGTTACCAGGAGAGCAACCGGCATTTCGGCAAGATCTGCCTGACCTGGTAAGCGCCGGGGCTGCTGTGCCGCAGTTGCCCGTCAATCCGGTAGCAGCCGGTCGCGGCTGTTGGACAGGTGCAGGCACACCGCCGCGCGTGCTGCATCCGGGTCTTGCCGGCGGATGGCATTGAGGATTGCCTCGTGCTCCAGGTTGGCCAGGTATGCCTGCGGTGCCATCTTCGACCCACTGCGCTCGGCTTGGGCCATGCGGTTGCGCGGAATCAAGCCGTTGCCCAGCTGCAGCAGCATCTCGGTGAAATACAGGTTGCCGGTGGCTTCGGCAATCAGCAGGTGAAAACGCCGGTCGGCCTCGATGCAGCTGTCACCTGCCGCCGCCAGGTCCTGGTAGTCATCCAGTGCCTGGCGCATGCGCGCCAACTGCCCTTCATCGCGGCGTAGCGCTGCCAGCGCGGCGGCCTGGCTTTCCAGGCCGACCCGCAGCTCCAGCAAGTCGCGCACATTCGCTGCGCTTTCCGCTGCAACGCGCAACCCGGCCTGGGCTTGGCGCGCCATCACGAAGGTGCCGATACCGTGGCGCGGTTCCACCAGCCCCGAGGCCTGCAACTTCGACAAGGCTTCGCGAACCACCGTGCGGCTGACCCCGTGCTCGCGTACCAAGGTGTTCTCCGACGGCAGTTTGTCGCCGGGCTTGAAGGTGCCCAGGAGAATCTGCCGGGTCAGGCTGGAGACCAGGTCATGTGCGCGGCTGTGGCCGCGTTTGTGCGCGTGATCTGGGAGCATGCTGTAGTCCACCTCTTGTTGTACTTGTATGACAGGTTAATTGCTAAAAATATTTTTTGCCCAATTTTTCGCGATTCGAGGGTGCATTTCGAGTGGCCGTTTTTGCAAGATCGCAACATATTAGTTTTATTGAAGCTTGTATTTTGCCATTTTGGCGATTTTGTTGATCTTGTCGTACAACTTCTCGGGGCCTATGCTCGTCCCCACTGCCATGTCAGACAACCCCGGCCCGCACAAAAACAACTAGTGGGAGATTCACCTGTGAACGACACCCTCGCTCCGTCTGCCCGGAATGAAGGCGACGCGTTGGCCAGCGCCGTGGCCAAGGTCAAGCGTCACGTGCTGCCGCTGTTCGTCATCATGTTCATCGTCAACTACCTGGACCGCGTCAACATCGGCTTCGTCCGCCCGCACCTGGAAAGCGACCTGGGCATCAGCGCTGCGGCCTTTGGCTTTGGTGCCGGGCTGTTCTTCATCGGCTACGCGCTGTTCGAAGTGCCTTCGAACATGCTGCTGCAGAAGGTGGGTGCCCGCTTGTGGCTGACCCGCATCATGTTCACTTGGGGGCTGGTGGCCACGGCCATGGCTTTCGTGCAGAACGAAACCCAGTTCTATGTACTGCGCTTTCTGCTCGGCGTGGCCGAAGCGGGCTTCTTCCCTGGGGTGATCTACTACTTCACCCGCTGGTTGCCGGCGGCCGAGCGCGCCAAGGCAATCGCCATTTTCCTCAGCGGGTCGGCGCTGGCTTCGCTGATTTCCGGCCCCTTGGCCGGGGCATTGATGCAAATCCAGGGGCTCGGCCTGCACGGCTGGCAGTGGATGCTGTTCATCGAAGGCATGGCCTCGGTGGCGTTGTGCTTCTTCGTGTTCTTCTGGCTCGACTCCAAACCGCAGGACGCCAAGTGGCTGAGCCAGGCCGAGCAGGATGCGCTGGTCGCGACCATCGACCGTGAACAGCAAGCGCGCGAGGCGCTGGGTGCGGCCAAGCCGTCGGCCTGGAGCCTGCTCAAGGACCGCCAGATCGTCCTGTTCTGCCTGATCTACTTCTGCATCCAGCTAACCATCTACGCGGCCACCTTCTGGCTACCGAGCATCATCAAGCGCATGGGCGACCTCAGCGACTTGCAGGTAGGCTTCCTCAACTCCATCCCGTGGCTGATCTCGATCCTGGCCATGTATGCCTTCGCTGCCGGTTCTGCACGCTGGAAGTTCCAGCAGGCCTGGGTGGCAGGCGCCCTGGTGGTCGCGGCCATCGGCATGTTCATGTCCACCACCGGCGGGCCGGTATTCGCCTTTGTCGCCGTGTGCTTTGCCGCCATCGGCTTCAAGTCGGCCTCGTCACTGTTCTGGCCGATCCCGCAGGGCTACCTGGATGCTCGCATCGCGGCGGCGGTGATAGCCCTGGTCAACTCGGTCGGCAACCTCGGCGGCTTCGTTGCCCCCACCACGTTCGGCCTGCTGGAGCAGCAGACCGGCTCGATCCAGGGCGGGTTGTATGGCCTGGCGGTGACTTCGGTGCTGGCGGCAATTGCCATCTTCTTCGTGCGTACACGCCCCAAGGGCGCACCTTCCGATAGCCTGAAGGGCCCCGCGGCCCTGGGCCAGACCCACTGACGACTGCGAGACGACAACCATGAATATGCAGACAACACCCGCCGTTCACACCAGCACCCCGGTGGTCACCGACCTGCGCGTGATTCCGGTGGCTGGCCACGACAGCATGCTGCTCAACCTCAGTGGCGCACATGGCCCGTTCTTTACCCGTAACGTGGTGGTACTGCGGGACAGCGCGGGCAACACGGGGCTTGGCGAAGTGCCGGGTGGCGAGAGCATTCGCCAGACCCTGGAAGACGCCCGCAGCCTGGTAGTAGGCCAGCCGATCGGTCATTGCCAGCGCGTGCTCAATGCCATGCGCCAGACGTTCGCCAGCCGCGACTCGGCGGGGCGCGGCCTGCAGACCTTCGACCTGCGCATCACCGTGCATGCTGTGACGGCCATCGAGTCGGCGCTGCTCGACCTGCTCGGCCAGCACCTGAATGTGCCCATGGCGGCACTGCTGGGCGAGGGCCAGCAACGTGATGCGGTGAAGATGCTGGGCTACCTGTTCTACATCGGCGACCGCCAGCAGACCAACCTGGCTTACCGCAACGAAGCGGACAGTGACGACGACTGGTTCCGTGTGCGTCATGAAAAGGCCCTGACGCCCGAGGCGGTTGTGCGCCTGGCCGAAGCGGCCAAGCAGCGTTACGGCTTCAGCGACTTCAAGCTCAAGGGCGGCGTGCTGCGGGGGGCAGAAGAAATGGAAGCAGTGACGGCGCTGGCCGAACGCTTCCCCGAAGCGCGCATCACCCTGGACCCCAACGGGGCCTGGTCACTCAAGGAGGCCATCGCCCTGTGCCGCGACAAGCATGATGTGCTGGCCTATGCCGAAGACCCGTGCGGCGCCGAGAACGGCTACTCGGGCCGCGAGGTGATGGCCGAGTTCCGTCGCGCTACGGGTTTGCCCACGGCTACCAACATGATCGCCACCGACTGGCGGCAGATGGGCCATGCGATCCAGTTGCAGTCGGTGGACATTCCGCTGGCCGACCCGCATTTCTGGACCTTGCAGGGCTCGGTGAGGGTGGCGCAGATGTGCAACGACTGGGGGCTTACCTGGGGTTCGCACTCCAACAACCACTTCGATATTTCGCTGGCGATGTTCACTCAAGTGGCGGCTGCCGCGCCGGGTGAGATCACCGCGATCGACACCCACTGGATCTGGCAGGACGGCCAGCGCCTGACCCGTGAGCCGCTGCGCATTGTCGACGGCCATGTGCATGTGCCGGCGCGGCCGGGGTTGGGGGTGGAGCTGGATGAGGATCAACTGGCCAAGGCCCACGAGTGCTACCGCAACATGGGGTTGGGGGCGCGGGATGACAGCGTGGCGATGCAGTTCCTGATTCCGGGTTGGCGCTTTGATAACAAGCGGCCTTGCCTGGTGCGTTAAGGCTGCTGGCCTCTTCGCGGGCTTGCCCGCTCCCACAGGGATTGCACAGGATTTGAAGCCGATGCGATCGAGGTGGGAGACTCTATGGTCTCTGGTAAGGGTAGCCGCAGCATTTTCAGCGCCTGGGAGATCGAGCGCCGCCCGCGCGGCGCATCGCGAGCTGCGCTCGCTCCTACGTTTGTTTCGGGCCAGTAACCCCTGTG
>NZ_RHQO01000116.1:0-8002 GCF_003935475.1 Pseudomonas sp. p99-361
ACAGGCGCTGCCATACCTTATGGCAAACACCTGTCAGCCCTAAGGCGATCCCTGTGGGAGCTGGCTTGCCGGCGATAGGGCCAGTGCTTACAACACAACCCGCAAGCATTGCCCCGCGTGGTACAGCGAGAACCCGGACTCATAGAACGCGGTACGCAGCGATGGCGCGCTCACGCCACTCATTGGCGAGAACGGAATCGGCAGGCTGCCCGCCTCACCCTTGAGCAGGAACTCGGCAAACGCCCGGCCAATCACGGTGCCGGTGGTATTCCCACGCCCGTTATACCCGGTCACCGCCACCAGCCCCGGCGCCGGCTCGAACAGGCGCATCAGGTGGTCGGGGGTGAAGTCGATGCAACCGGTCCAGTGCATTTCCCACTCCACCTTGCCCAGGCCCGGGTAGTAATGGCTTTGAATGCGGTCGGCCCAGCTGCGCACGAACCAGGCGGGCTTGTTGTCGACCCGGCCCAGGCTGCCGAGCAACAGGCGGCCCTGGTCGTCACGGCGGATACTGCTGAGCACGGTGCGGGTGTCCCATGAGCCCTGGCCGTGCGGCAGTACCTTGTCGGCCTCAGCGCCTTGCAGCGGCTTGGAGGCGACCTGGTAGTAATAACCGCGGAAGAACTGCTTCTGCAGGTTGCTCCAGTCGCCTTCGGTGTAGGCACCGGTGGAAATCACCACCTTGTCGGCCCGTACCGAGCCACGGGCCGTCTTGACCCGCCAGGCGTCGCCCTCGCGCGCCAGGCCTTCGACAGCCGACTGCTGAAACAGCTGGCCACCCAGGCGCACCACGGCCGCAGCCAGGCCCTGGGTGTAGCCCATGGGGTTGATGGTGCCGGCGCGGCGGTCGAGCAACGCGGCGGAAATCTTGTCGGTGCCACAGTATTCCTGGCACTGCGCGCCGGTCAGCAGCTCCACGTCGGCACCGCGACGGCGCCACTGCTCGTGGCGGGCCTCAAGGTCGGCGATGCCGGTGGCGTTGTGCGCCATGTGCAACGTGCCCTTGTGCTGGGCCTGGCAGTCGATGCCCAGGCGCTCGATCATTGCGAACACTTCAGCCGGGGCTTCACCCAGCACCTGGTTCAGGCGGCTGCCCTGCTTCTGGCCAAGGGTCGCCTCGACGTCGTCGGGGCGGATCCAGGTACCGGCATTGACCAACCCGACGTTGCGCCCGGAGCCCCCGTGGCCGACCTTCCAGGCCTCCAGCAGGATCACCGACTTGCCCTGCTCGAGCAGGTGAATGGCCGCCGACAGGCCGGTAATGCCGCCACCGATCACGCACACATCGGCCTTGTGCTCACCGGCCAGGGCCTGGGCGGCCACGCTCGGTGTGCTGACGAATTCCCACAAGCATTGTTGACGCAGTTCGGACATGGCCCGGCTCCAGCAATTTGTTCTTGTTGGGGCTGCCTTGCAGCCCATTCGCGGGTAAACCCGCTCCTACGGGCACTGCACAGGTTCGAAAAGCTGTGCAGTGCCCGTAGGAGCGGGTTCACCCGCGAACCGGGGGCAAAGCCCCCGGCCATGCAGCATCAACCGATCAGTCGAACACGATACCCTGTGCCAGCGGCAGCTCGCGCGAGTAGTTCACAGTGTTGGTCTGGCGGCGCATGTAGCCCTTCCAGGCATCCGAACCGGATTCCCGGCCACCACCGGTCTCTTTCTCGCCACCGAACGCACCGCCGATCTCGGCACCGCTGGTGCCGATGTTGACGTTGGCAATGCCGCAATCACTACCCGCAGCGCTCTGGAAACGTTCGGCCTCACGCAGGTCGGTGGTGAAGATGCACGACGACAGGCCTTGTGGCACTTCGTTGTTCAGGCGCAGGGCCTCTTCAAAGTCGTCGTAGGCCAGTACGTAGAGGATCGGGGCGAAGGTTTCGTGGCGGACCACGTCGCTTTGCGCCGGCATTTCAGCGATGGCTGGCGACACGTAGTAGGCATTCGGGTACTGCTCGGCCAGCTGACGCTCACCACCGAATACCTGGCCGCCTTCGTCGCGGGCCTTGGCCAGGGCACCCTGCATGGCGTCGAACGACAGCTTGTCGATCAACGGGCCAACCAGATTGTCCTTGCGCGGGTCGCCAATGCGGACTTTGCCGTAGGCGGCTTTGACCCGGGCAACCACTTCGTCCTTGATCGAGCGGTGCACGATCAGCCGGCGCAGGGTGGTGCAGCGCTGGCCGGCGGTACCGACCGCCGAGAACAGGATGCCGCGCACGGCCAGGTCGAGGTCGGCGCTGGGGGCCAGGATCATGGCGTTGTTGCCGCCCAGCTCAAGGATGCTGCGGCCGAAGCGTGCAGCCACACGTGGGCCAACTTCGCGCCCCATGCGGGTGCTGCCGGTGGCGCTGACCAGCGGCACACGCGGGTCGTCGACCAGGGCTTCACCGGCTTCACGGCCACCAATGACCAGCTGCGCCAGGCCCGCCGGGGCGTCACCAAAGGCTTTCAGGGCTTTCTCGAACAGTGCCTGGCACGCCAGGGCGGTCAGCGGGGTTTTCTCGGACGGCTTCCATACCACGGAGTTGCCGGCCACCAGGGCCAGTGCGGTGTTCCAGGCCCACACCGCGACCGGGAAGTTGAAGGCGCTGATCACGCCGACCACCCCCAGCGGGTGCCAGGTTTCACGCATGTGGTGCCCTGGGCGCTCGGAAGCGATGGTCAGGCCGTACAGCTGGCGCGACAGCCCCACGGCGAAGTCGCAGATGTCGATCATTTCCTGAACTTCACCCAGGCCTTCCTGGGTGATCTTGCCGGCTTCAATCGAGACCAGCTCGCCGAGGTCGGCCTTGTGCGCACGCAGCACTTCGCCAAACAGGCGCACCAGTTCGCCGCGGCGTGGTGCCGGTACGCTGCGCCAGGCTTCGAAGGCGCTCTGGGCCTGGTCGATGCGGGCGGTGGTCTCGGCCTTGCCGAGCAGTTTCACCGAGGCGATCTGGCTGCCGTCGATCGGCGTGTGAACAGGGTAATCGCCCTGGGTGTAAGCCTCGGCGGCAACGCCAAGGCGCTCGAGCAATCCAGCAACCATTTGTGCTTCTCCTACATCGGGTGATGGGGTGGAAAAATGATGTGGATCAGTATTAATCCGATCACATAGGTACAACAAACGACCTTTATTCCGCATATCATTCCACCAGGTAATGATCCGTATCGCAGAGACCGCTATGTCCAAACGCCTGGTGCCCTCCATGACCGCCCTGCAGTGCTTTGAAGCTGCAGCCCGCCATTTGAGTTTTACCCGTGCCGCTGAAGAGCTGCACCTGACCCAGAGCGCGGTCAGCAAGCAGGTGGCGCAACTGGAGGACATGCTGCGCCATCACCTGTTCCTGCGCATTCGCCGGCGCCTGCAACTGACCCCGGCCGGCAGCCTGTACCTGGCCGAGGTCAACAAGATCCTTACTCAGGTGGATATGTCCAGCCGCTACGTGCTCACCTATGGCGAGCAGACCGAGATATTGAAGGTCGCCACTCAACCGAGTTTTGGCGTGCGCTGGCTGATCCCGCACCTCAAGGGCTTTGGCAAACGGCACGGCAATATCCACCTGGATATCCGCAACGAGATGGAGCCGTTCGCCCTGCTGCAGGGCTCGGCGGACGTGGTGTTCTTCTATGGTCAGGGCACCTGGCCGGGTGCCACCTGCGTGGCGCTGTTCGGCGAAGAAGTGGTGCCGGTGTGTGCGCCGGAGCTGCTGGCCGGGCGTGAGTTGGCGGGCGCCGAACAGCTGGCCGAGTTGGTGCTGTTGCAGAGTACCTCGCGCCCCGAGGCCTGGCACGAGTGGTTCCTGGAGCAGGACCTGCAAAGCGTCAACGCCTACCACGGGCCGCGCTTCGATACATTCTATATGGCATTGAGCGCCGCGCAGACAGGCTGCGGGGTAGCACTGGTGCCGCGCTACCTGGCAGCCAAGGAGCTGGCCGACGGCAGCCTGGTGGTGCCATGGGATCACGCCATGCGCAGTGCCGGGGCGCATTACCTGGCGTATGCCGAGCATGCGGCTGAGGTGCCCAAGGTACGGGCGTTGGTGGAGTGGATCGGCGAGCAGTTGCAGGTTTGAGGTTGCCGGGCCGCTCTGCGGTACTTTCGCGACACAAGGCCGCACCTCGACCTGTAGGAGCGGCCTTGTGTCGCGATGGGCTGCAAAGCAGCCCCAATGGCCCTTGAGGTCGATCAAAAAAGGAATGACACACTCACTTTTTTTCGCTTGTGAGCAAGGTGCATTCCCAGCTTTCATGTAAGCGTCCGAACCTAACCAGGAAGCTAGCGATGCCCGCCCACGATTTCGTCAGCCCCGACAGCATTCGCGCGCAGTTTTCTGCCGCCATGTCGCTCATGTATAAACAGGAAGTGCCGCTGTACGGCACGCTGCTGGAGCTGGTGAGCGAAGTCAACCAGCAGGTCATGGCCCAGCAGCCCGACGTTGCCGAGGCCCTGCGCTGGACCGGCGAAATCGAGCGCCTGGACCACGAGCGGCATGGCGCCATCCGGGTTGGCACCGCCGCAGAACTGGCTACCATCGCCCGCCTGTTCGCGGTGATGGGCATGCAGCCGGTTGGGTACTACGACCTTAGCTCTGCCGGTGTGCCGGTGCACTCCACCGCCTTCCGCGCGGTGCACGAGCAGTCCCTGCACATCAGCCCGTTCCGGGTGTTCACCTCGCTGCTGCGCCTGGAACTGATCGACAACCCGCAACTGCGCGAACTGGCCCAGAGCATCCTGGCCAAGCGCCAGATCTTCACCCCGCGCGCCCTCGAACTGATCGCCCAGTGCGAGCGCGACGGCGGCCTGAATGCCACCGATGCCGCCGCATTCGTGCAGGAGGCCCTGCACACCTTCCGCTGGCATCAGGACGCCACCGTCACCGCCGCGCAATATCAGCAGTTGCACGATCAGCACCGGCTGATTGCCGACGTGGTGGCCTTCAAGGGCCCGCACATCAACCACCTGACCCCGCGTACGCTGGACATCGATGCCATTCAGGTCGGCATGCCGGCCAAGGGCATTCCGCCCAAGGCCGTGGTGGAAGGCCCGCCCACCCGCCGCCACCCGATCCTGCTGCGCCAGACCAGCTTCAAGGCCCTGCAGGAAAAGGTCGCCTTCAGCGACCAGCAGGGCAGCGAAGGCAGCCACACCGCGCGCTTTGGCGAAATCGAGCAACGCGGTGCGGCCCTGACACCCAAGGGCCGCCAGCTGTACGACAAACTGCTCGACGCCACCCGCGCTGCCTTGGGCGGTGCGCCTGCCGAGGCCAACGCCGAACGTTACATGACACTGCTGAAGGACAGCTTTGCCGAATTCCCGGACGACCTCGCGCAGATGCGTGAGCAGGGCCTGGCGTATTTCCGTTATTTCGCCACCGAGAAAGGCCTGGCCGCACGTGACCAGCAAGGCCGCCCCACCACCCTGGAGGGCTTGATCGAGGCCGGCCATGTGCACTTCGAAGCGCTGGTCTACGAGGACTTTCTGCCGGTAAGCGCGGCGGGCATCTTCCAGTCCAACCTGGGTGACGATGCGCAGGCCGAGTACGGCAGCAATGCCAACCGCGATGCCTTTGAAGCGGCATTGGGGCTGCAGGTGCAGGATGAACTGGCGCTGTATGCGCAAAGCGAGCGGCGGTCGCTGCAGGCTTGTGCGCAGGCGTTGAACCTAGGTTCGATGTAAGCCGGTAGATCGCCGGGGGCGCTTTGCGCCCCATTCGCGGGCACGCCCGCTCCCACAGGCCCAAGGCTTGCGCTGTACCTGTGGGAGCGGGCGTGCCCGCGAATGGGCCGCAAAGCGGCCCCCTGCGATATCAGCGGAAACGATCAACTTCTTGCCGCAGCTGCGCCGCCAGCCCCTCCAGCTCCCGCGCGGTAAAGGCCAGCTCATTGGCCACCTCGCGCTGCTCGCCGTTGGCCTGGGCAATGCTCTGCAAATTGCGGCTGAGCACCGTCGCCGTGCTGCTCTGCTCCTGAGTCGCCGTACTGATCACCGTGAACTGCTCACCCGCCGCACGGCTCTGCTCGTCGATACGCGCCAGCGCTTGCGCCACCTTGTCATTGCGCTGCAGACCTTCCTGCATCAGCTGGTTACCCTGCTCCAGCGTCGTGATGGCGTGCCCGGTCTGCTGCTGGATGCTGGTGATCATCCCGGAAATTTCATCCGTGGCCTGGCGGGTTCGTGCGGCCAGGCTGCGCACTTCGTCCGCCACCACCGCAAAGCCGCGGCCCTGCTCACCGGCGCGGGCAGCCTCGATGGCCGCATTCAACGCCAGCAGGTTGGTCTGTTCGGCGATGGCAGTGATGACGCTGATGATGCCGCCGATTTCCTGCGAGCGTGCCCCCAGGCTGTCCATCACCGTGGCCGTACCGCCGAGGGCATCGGCGATCTGCTTCAGCGAACGCGATGCTTCATCCATGGCGCTGCGGCCGATGCGGGTCTGCTGGGCATTGTCACGCGCCATGCGCTCGGTGCCCGCCATGTTGTCGGCGATGTTCATCGAGGTGGCGCTGAACTCCTCCACCGCACCGGCCATGCTGGTGATTTCACCGGACTGCTGCTCCATGCCCTCGCAGGCCCCGGCCGACAGGCCAGACAACGATTTGGCGCGCGAGCTGACTTGCTCGGACGCACTGCGAATGTGCTCGACCATGCCTGACAAGGCCTCGCCCATCTTGTTGAAGCTGCTGGCCAGTTGGCCGATTTCGTCGTGGCTGGTCACGCTCAGCCGCGCGCTCAGGTCACCTGCGCCCAGCGCTTCGGCCTGGCGCACCAGCGCGTCCAGCGGCCGCAGCTTGCGCCGCAACAGCCACAGGGTAGCCGCCACCGCCAGGACCATGGCCAGCAGGCTGCCGATGGCCAGGCGCAGGCCTACACTCCAGGTCACCTCACGGATTTCCGCCATCGGCATGCTCGCCACCACCGTCCACGGGCCTTCGACAAATGCGGCCGTTGCGCTGTACAGCGGTTGCTCGGCATTGGCTGGTGGCACCAGCCACTGACCGTTCTCGTCCTGCAGGGCCAGCGAACCGGTCTGGCCAATGCGGAAACGCTTGAGGTTGGCAAACTGGGTGTTCTGCGCATCGGTGTAGTCGAAGCCAACGAACAATACGGCGATTACCCGGCCGTTGCCGTCACTCACCGGCACATAGCGGGTCATGTAGTTGCGCTCGAACAACACGGCGCGGCCAACGTACATCTGCCCGGCCAGCAACTTGCGGTAGGCCGGGTGCTGACGGTCGAGCTGAGTGCCGATGGCGCGGCTGCCGTCCTGCTTCTTCAGGTTGGTGCTGATGCGCACGAAGTCTTCGCCACTGCGCACGAACAGCGTGGCGATGCCAGCGGTCATCTGCTGGAATTCGTCAACCTGCTGAAAATCGTTGTTCAGCAAATGATCACCCAGGTACAGCGCCGGTGTTGCCTGCCCGGCGACCTGCACCGTTTCACCGGCATGCAGCGACAGGCCCGAGGCGAAGCGGCGCTCGAACAACCCGCTGAGGCGCTGGGTATTGTCCTTGAGCGAACTGTGGAAGGTTTCGAGCTGGTCGGCCAGCAGGCGCGCTTCACTGCCCAGGTGCGCCTGGCGTGTGGCGAGGTTGGCATCGTCCAGCGAACGCAGGGCAAACAGGGTACTGCCGGAAATCACCAGCGCCAGCACGATGGCGAGGGCGACACCGAGCTGCGAGGCTATGCGGGCACGGGGTTGAGACATGTGAAGCTCCTGGCAAGAGGCCGGGATCGTCCTGATCACACTGACCGCCCGCTTTCTATCGACGGGAAGTGCGCCCTCTTCCGGGACGCTGGTGCCAGTGAATCGGCGTCGCGGGCGAATACTTGAGTGTCGGGCCGGGATATTCGCAAACGTTTTCTACAGCCTGTTGCGGCCCTGTCGTCGGCAAGCCGGGCCCCACACGTGCAGCACAGGTCTTGAGCGCATCGCTACCGGTGTGGGAGATTCTATGGTTCCTGGCAAGGGTAGCCGGAGCATCTTCAGCGCCTGTGAGATCGAGCGCCGCCCGCGCG
>NZ_RHQO01000117.1:0-7431 GCF_003935475.1 Pseudomonas sp. p99-361
GCGATTGCGCCGCGCGGGCGGCGCTCGCTCTAACAGGCGCTGCCATACCTTGTGGCAAACACCTGTCAGCCCTAAGGGGACCCCTGTGGGAGCTGGCTTGCCGGCGACAAGGCCAGTGCAAGCCATCAAAGGGGCGGCAGTATTTCCACATCCGGAAGATCCATGGCCGCTACCTCCTGTTCCAGAAACGCACTCAACCGCCGCAACCGCTCGCTCCCGCGCCGGGTACGCGGCCACACCAGGTAGTAATCCATGCCACTGGGCACCGCCGTCGGCCAGGGCAGGCTCAGGCGCTTCTGCGCCACGTCCTCGGCCACCATCAGCAAGTCGCCGATGGAGATGCCGTAGCCACGCGCTGCGGCAATCATGCTCAGCTCCAGCGTGTCGAAAACCTGCCCACCCTTGAGCGATACCTTGCCAGCGAGGCCCATGCGCTGCAGCCAGTCACGCCAGTCGCGCTTGTCCACCGTGGGGTGCAGCAGCTCGATACCGGCCAGCCTGGACACGCCCCAGGGCTTTTCGCCAAGCAGGTCCGGTGCGCCGACCGGAATCAACAACTCCGGGAACAGCTTGCGTACCTCCCAGTCTGCCGGGAACACGCCATCGCTGAGCAACACGGCACAATCGAACGGTTCCTGGTTGAAGTCCACATGGTCCACATCCATCCAGGCGCTGGTCAGTTGTACCTCGTTACCGGGTTGCAGGTGGCGAAACCGGCTCAGGCAGGCCAGCAGCCACCGCATGGTCAGGGTCGAAGGTGCTTTCATGCGCAGGATGTCATCTTCACCACACAGGGTTTCACAGGCACGGGCGAACGCGGCAAAGCCTTCGCGCACCCCCGGCAGCAATACCCGCCCAGCTTCGGTCAGTTGCAGGTTGCGGCCACTGCGCACGAACAGGCGGCAGGCGAAATGCTCTTCCAGGGTACGGATATGCCGGCTGATGGCACTTTGCGTGATCGACAGCTCTTCGCCCGCGCGAGTGAACGAACTGAGCCGCGCGGCGGCCTCGAATGCGCGCAAGGCATACAGCGGAGGTAGCTGGCGCGACATGAGGCACCTGCAATCTAGGGACAGAGGCGAATTATCCGAAACTTGCAGGCATGAGTTCAACTCATGCCAACTATCGCTTTTATCCTTTTGTGCAAAGTTGACCAAAGCCTCAGAATCGCGCTTCGTTGATCACCTCAGGAACAAGGACAGCCCATGCACGTCGCGCCCACTACAGAACTCAAGGCTTTGTTGCGCCTGGCCGGGCCGCTGATCGCCTCGCAGCTGGCGCACATGCTGATGGTGCTGACCGACACCCTGATGATGGCCCGCATCAGCCCGCAGGCCTTGGCCGGCGGTGGCCTGGGCGCGGCCAGCTATTCCTTCGTGTCGATCTTCTGCCTGGGGGTGATCGCCGCAGTGGGTACCCTGGTGGCGATTCGCAAGGGCGCCAACGACATCGAAGGGGCCACCCGTCTGGCCCAGAACGGCCTGTGGCTGGCCTGGGGCCTGGCGCTGTTCGCCGCGCTGGTGCTGTGGAACCTTGAGCCGGTACTGCTGCTGTTTGGGCAACAGCCCGAGAACGTGGCCTCGGCTGCCCAGTTTCTGACCCTGCTGCCGCTGGCGTTGCCCGGTTACCTGACCTTCATGGCCTTGCGCGGGTTCACCAGTGCCCTTGGCCGTTCGACCCCGGTGATGGTCATCAGCCTGGTCGGCACGGTGCTGAACTACCTGCTCAACGTGGCGCTGATCGAGGGCATGTTCGGCCTGCCCAGGCTCGGGCTGATGGGTATCGGCCTGGTCACTGCGGTGGTGTCGATGGGCATGGCCATTGCCCTGTCGTTGTACATCCGCTGGCACCCGGCCTATGCCGCCTACCCGCTGCGCAAGGGCCTGTCGCGCCCATCGCTGCACGCCCTGCGTGAGCTGTGGCGGCTGGGCCTGCCGATTGGCGGCACCTACATGGTGGAAGTGGGCCTGTTCGCCTTTGCCGCGTTGTGCATGGGGGTGCTGGGCAGCACCGAACTGGCGGCCCACCAGATCGCCCTGCAGATCGTGTCCACGGCATTCATGGTGCCGACAGGGCTCTCCTATGCGGTAACCATGCGCGTGGGCCTGTACTACGGCGCCGGCAACCTGCTGGCGGCGCGCAGCGCGGGGCGCGTGGGCATCGGCTTCGGGGCAACCGTGATGTTTGCCTTTGCCGCGCTGTTTTTGCTGTTGCCCGAGGCGCTGGTGAGCCTGTTCATAGACCGTAATGACCCGGGCTTTGCCGCCATCTACCAACTGGCGGTGCACTTGTTGATGGTGGCCGCCTGGTTCGAGTTGTTCGATGGCATGCAGACCATCGCCATGGGCTCCATACGCGGCCTGAAAGATGCCAAGACCACCTTCCTTATCGGGCTGTGCTGCTATTGGCTGGTAGGCGCGCCGAGCGCCTGGCTGTTCGCGTTCAACCTGGGCGGCGGGGCGGTCGGGATCTGGTGGGGGTTGGCGCTGGGGCTGGCGTGCGCGGCGGTGGCGCTGACCTTTGGTTTTGAGTGGCGGATGAAGCGGTTGTTGCGCAAAGCTGGGATTGGTGGAGAGGCTACCGCCTCGGCCTGACTTCAGGGCCTATTCGCGGGCACGCCCGCTCCCACAGGTACAGTGCGCGCCCCCTGTGGGAGCGGGCATGCCCGCGAAAGGGCCCTAAAGGACAACCCCCAACTGACGGTCAGGCGCCTGCAGCAAAAACTCCATCAACTCCCCCACCGGCAGTGGCTTGCTGACCAGAAAACCTTGCACCTGGTCACAACCAAACCCGCGCAGCAGCTCCAGTTGCTCCTCACTCTCCACCCCTTCAGCCACCACCTCAAGGTTAAGGTTGTGCGCCAGGTTGATCATGGCGTGCACCAGCTTGCGGTTTTCCTCGCGCATTTCCATTTCGGCCACGAAACTGCGGTCCACCTTGAGCAAGGTGATCGGCAGGCTGTTCAGGTGTACGAACGACGAAAAACCGGTGCCGAAGTCATCCAGCGAGAAGCGCACGCCCAGTCGGCCCAGCGCATCCATGGTCTGGCGTACCAGCTCGTTGCGGCGCATGACCGCCGTTTCGGTCAGTTCGAATTCCAGCCAGCGAGCATCCACCCCGTGCTCGAGGATCAGCCGGCTCAAGGTGGCCAGCAGCTGGCTATCCTGGAACTGGCGGAAGCTCAGGTTGACCGCCATGTGCAGCGGCTCCAGGCCGCGTTCGCACAATGCCTGCATGTCGCGCAGCGCACGGGAAATCACCCAGTAGCCCAATGGCACGATCAGGCCGCTTTGCTCCGCCAGCGGCACGAACTCGCAGGGCGGTAGCAGCCCCCGGTCCGAGTGCCGCCAGCGCACCAGCGCCTCGAGCCCCACGATGCGCCCATCGGCCAGGTTCAGCCGGGGTTGATAGTGCAGTTCCAGTTCATCCCGGCGCAGGGCGCGGCGCAGTTCGCTTTCCAGATCGGCCAGGCTGCGGGCATTACGGTTGATGCGCTCGTTGAACACATGGAAGGTGCAGCCCTGGCTACCCTTGGCCTGGCGCATGGCGATGTGCGCGTGCCACATCAGCGGGTCGGCGCCGCCCTGGGCACGGGCATGCGCCAGGCCCAGGCTGCAGCCCAACAGCAAGCTTTCGCCATCGATCCAATAGGGCTCGGCCAAGGCCTCGACGATGCGTTCGGCAATCCATTCGGCGCGGTTCGGGTCGCGGCGCGTGTCGATCAGCAGCGCGAATTCGTCGCTGCCCAGGCGCGCCAATTGGTCCCCCGCTTCCAGTTGGTGTTTCAACCGGGCCACAACCTGCAGGATCAGGCGGTCACCGCTCTGGTGGCCAAGGGCGTCGTTGACGTGGCGGAAGTTGTCCAGGTCGAGGTGGCCGAGGGCAACGCCCCGGCCTTCGTTTTCAGCCAGCCGTGCCGTGAGCAAGGCCTGGAAGCCCTGGCGGTTGGCGATACCGGTCAGTGGGTCTTGCTCGGCAAGGCGCTGCAAGGTGGCCACCAGCACACCGCGTTCGCGCACATGCCGCAGCGAGCGGCGCAGGCTATCGGTGCTGAGTTGTTGGCGCACCAGCCAGTCGCTGACGCCGCTGGGGGCCACCGCGGGCTCGTCGTCCAGCAGCAGGATGGTCGGCAGCTCACAGCGCCCCGGCGCTGGTTGCAGTGCCGCAGTCGCCAGGACCACGGCTTGCCGGTCATGGCTGAAAAGGCTGTCGACGGCCTCCCAGGAGGGCGCCGTCAACAGCACTGCAGTGCCGCCCAACCCCTGCACGCACTCGCGCAGCAGCACGGCCCATTCCGGCTCATCAGCCAACAGCAGCAAACGCAGAGGTTCGACAGGCGTGGACAAGCGGGCTCCTTAGGGCTTCACGGCACAACGAGAGAAGATGAATATGCTACTGCATTGATGAAAATGATTTTCAATTTTATACATACACCGGACTCTGCGGCGACCCGACGTATTTTGTCGTGCATCCTGCGCGAAATCAGGCCCGTTCGGCAAATACGATTTTTCCAGTGCCTGGCATTAGCCTGACTAATACAGGGCGCCAATAAAAGTCTGACTCAGACGTCAGACGGTCACGCCACAACGGGCCCATGCCTGTTAGAATGCGCGGCTATTTTCTGGCGACCCCCGGTTTCTAGCATGTCCCGACTCAATCCCCGGCAGCAGGAAGCCCGTGACTATGTCGGCGGCCCTCTTTTGGTGCTCGCCGGTGCAGGCTCGGGCAAGACCAGCGTGATCACGCGCAAGATTGCCCACCTGATCCAGAACTGCGGCATTCGTGCCCAGTACATCGTGGCGATGACCTTTACCAACAAGGCCGCGCGCGAGATGAAGGAGCGGGTTGGCACCTTGCTGCGCCCGGGGGAAGGTCGCGGCCTGACGGTGTGTACCTTCCACAACCTGGGCCTGAACATCATCCGCAAGGAACACGAGCGGCTGGGCTACAAGCCGGGCTTCTCGATCTTCGACGAGTCCGACATCAAGGCGTTGCTGTCGGACATCATGCAGAAGGAATACTCAGGCGACGACGGCATCGACGAGATCAAGAACATGATCGGTGCCTGGAAGAACGACCTGATCCTGCCGCCAGAAGCCCTGGAAAAGGCGCGCAACCCGCGCGAGCAGACCGCCGCCATCGTCTACACCCACTACCAACGCACGCTCAAGGCGTTCAACGCAGTGGACTTCGACGACCTGATCCTGCAGCCGGTGAAGCTGTTCCAGGAACACCCCGAGGTGCTGGAGCGCTGGCAGAACCGCGTGCGCTACCTGCTGGTGGACGAGTACCAGGACACCAACGCCAGCCAGTACCTGCTGGTGAAGATGCTGATCGGCATGCGCAACCAGTTCACCGTGGTGGGCGACGACGACCAGTCGATCTATGCCTGGCGCGGTGCCCGCCCCGAGAACCTGATGCTGCTCAAGGAGGACTACCCCTCCCTGAAGATCGTGATGCTCGAACAGAACTACCGCTCCACCAGCCGGATCCTGCGCTGTGCCAACGTGCTGATCGCCAACAACCCGCACGCGTTCGAAAAACAGCTGTGGAGCGAGATGGGTGTAGGCGACGAGATCCGCGTGATCCGCTGCAAGAACGAGGAAGCCGAGGCCGAACGGGTGGCCATGGAGATCCTCACCTTGCACCTGCGCACCAACCGCCCGTACAGCGACTTTGCCATCCTCTACCGCGGCAACTACCAGGCCAAGCTGATCGAGCTGAAACTGCAGCACCACCAGGTGCCGTATCGCCTGTCGGGCGGCAACAGCTTCTTCGGCCGCCAGGAGGTCAAGGACCTCATGGCCTACCTGCGCCTGCTGGTGAACCCGGACGACGACAACGCCTACCTGCGGGTGATCAACGTGCCGCGCCGCGAGATCGGCTCCACCACCCTGGAAAAGCTCGGCAACTATTCCACCGAGCGCGGCATTTCCATGTACGCCGCCAGCGACGAGCTGGGCCTGGGTGAACACCTGGACGCCCGCTATACCGAGCGTTTGCAGCGCTTCAAGCACTGGCTGGACGGGGTACGCCAGAAGGTCGCCCTGGAAGACCCGATTGCCGCGCTGCACGAGATGATCCGCGACATCGACTACGAAAACTGGATCCGCCAGCAGACCGCCAGCGACAAGGCCGCCGATTTCCGCATCAGCAACGTCTGGTTCCTGGTGGACGCACTGAAAAACACCCTCGAAAAGGATGAAGAGGGTGACATGACCATCGAGGACGCCATCGGCAAGCTGGTGCTGCGCGACATGCTCGAGCGCCAGCAGGAAGAAGAAGAGAACGCCGAAGGGGTGCAGATGATGACGCTGCACGCCTCCAAAGGCCTGGAGTTCCCCTACGTGTTCATCATGGGCATGGAAGAGGAAATCCTCCCGCACCGCTCCAGCATCGAGGCCGACACCATCGAAGAAGAGCGCCGCCTGGCCTATGTGGGTATCACACGCGCCCGCCAGACCCTAGCCTTTACCTTCGCCGCCAAGCGCAAACAGTACGGTGAAATCATCGACTGTACGCCCAGCCGGTTCCTCGACGAATTGCCACCCGACGACCTGGCCTGGGAAGGCCTGGACGACGCCCCGGTCGAGGTGAAGGCGGCACGCGGCAACAACGCCTTGGCCGACATCCGGGCAATGCTCAAACGCTGATCAACCATTACTCTTTAATATTGCCGCCTCCAGCGGCCACCTTTGTTACATCGAGGAAATCACAGTGGAAGCACTGCATCAGAAGATTCGCGAAGAAGGCATCGTGCTTTCCGATCAGGTCCTCAAAGTGGACGCGTTTCTCAACCACCAGATCGACCCGGCGCTGATGCAGCTGATCGGTGACGAGTTCGCCCGCCTGTTCGCCGATGCTGGCGTGACCAAGATCGTCACCATCGAAGCCTCGGGTATTGCCCCGGCAGTGATGACCGGCCTGAAGCTGGGCGTACCGGTGATCTTCGCCCGCAAGCACCAGTCGCTCACACTCACCGAAAACCTGCTGACCGCCTCGGTGTACTCCTTCACCAAGCAGACCGAGAACACCGTGGCCATCTCGCCGCGCCACCTCAACAGCAGCGACCGCGTGCTGGTGATCGACGACTTCCTGGCCAACGGCAAGGCGTCGCAGGCACTGATCTCGATCATCAAGCAGGCCGGCGCCACCGTGGCCGGCCTGGGTATCGTCATCGAGAAGTCGTTCCAGGGCGGCCGCGCCGAGCTGGACAGCCAGGGCTACCGCGTTGAATCGCTGGCCCGGGTGAAGTCGCTGGAAGGTGGTGTGGTCACTTTCATCGAGTAAGCCTGTACCGGCCTCATCGCCGGCAAGCCAGCTCCCACATTGACCGCACAGGCCTCAGGGCTTATGCAGTACCTGTGGGAGATTCTATGGTTCCTGGCAAGGGTAGCCGGAGCATCTTCAGCGCCTGTGAGATCGAGCGCC